>WHSQ01000100.1 GCA_009380005.1 Actinomycetota bacterium
CCAGACCGCGGATCCTAGTGGACCTACTGTCCGGAACCCTCGGGGCGGGCCACAGTTGCTGGGGTTGCGTGATTGGCTGGCCGAGCTGGGCGTGACGGTCGTGGGCATGGAGTCGACGGGGGTCTATTGGAAGCCCGTCTACTACGTGCTGGAAGACGACTTCGAAACCCAGCTGCTCAACGCCCAGCATCTGCATCATGTGCCGGGCCGCAAGACCGACGTCGCCGACGCCGCCTGGATCGCCGAGCTGGTCGAGTTCGGGCTGGTGCGGGCCAGCTTCGTGCCGCCCCGCCCGATCCGCCAGCTGCGTGACTTGACCCGCTACCGCAAGTCGGTGATCGAGGAGCGTGCCCGCGAGGTCCAGCGGCTGCACAAGGTGTTGGAGGACGCCGGGATCAAGCTGGCCGGCTTCACCTCCAAGGTGCTGACCAAGTCGGGCCGGGCGATGCTGGACGCGCTGGTGGCCGGCGGCCGCGACACGGCGGCGCTGGCGGAGCTGGCCAAGGGCCGGATGCGCCCGAAGATTCCGCAGCTGCGCGAGGCGCTGGAAGGCCGCTTCAGCGAGCACCACGCGCTGATCGTGGCGGAGATGCTGGCACGCGTGGACCATGCCGACGCGACCATCCAGCGACTCAGCGAACGCATCGACGAGGTCATCAGCCCTTTCGTCGCTGACGTCGAGCTGTTGCGCACCATCCCCGGGGTGGACCGGCGCACCGCCGAGGTGATCATCGCCGAGATCGGCGCGGACATGGGCCGCTTCCCGTCGGCGGGGCATCTGGCGTCGTGGGCGGGTATCTGCCCGGGCAACAACGAATCCGCCGGCAAGCACCACTCCGGGCGGACCCGCAAGGGCTCCAAGTGGCTGCGCAAGGCGCTGGTCGAAGCCGCCCACGCCGCCGCGCGCAGCAAGAACACCTACCTGTCGGCCCACTACCACCGCATCCGCGGCCGGCGCGGACCGAAGAAGGCCGCGGTCGCGACCGGCCACTCGATCCTGGTGATCGCCTACCACCTGCTGGAACGCCGCGAGCCTTACAGCGACCTCGGCGCCGACTACTTCGTCGAGCGCCAGTCCAAGCAGTCCTACCAACAACGCCTGATCCGCCAACTCGAGCGCATGGGCAACAAAGTCACCGTCGAACCGCTGCCCAACGCCGCATAGCACGACCCGCAACCCGCAACCCGACCCGTCGGGGAGACGATCATGCTTGCACTCAAGGTATTTTCACCTCAGCGTGGAGGCATGACACAGCACGCTTCCCATCCCCGGCGGCACGACCTCGGCGGTGTGCGGGCGCAGGACGACGAGGCGGGGCTCGCCGATATGCTGGACCTGGACGCAGAGGTGCTCGGCTCGTACCTGGACGAGGTGACCGAGTGGATCGGGCAGCACGTTCCGGACGTTCCGCGCACAGTCGTCGATGTGGGTGCTGGAACGGGCACCGGCAGCCTGGCGCTGGCGCGGCGCTTCAGCACGGCTGAGGTGGTCGCGATCGACACGTCGGCGTTGCTGCTCGACCGCCTCCGAGCAGCAGCGCGCGAGCAAGGGCTGGCCGAGCGGCTGCGCGTCGTGCAGGCGGACCTGGACGTCGCCTGGCCCGAGGTCGGTGCGTTCGACGTCGCGTGGGCTGCCTCGTCATTGCACCATGTCGCCGACCCGGACCGGGTGCTCGGGGACATCCACGCCGCGCTGGACCCCGGCGGCTTGCTCGTGGTCGTCGAGGTGGACGTGTTCCCACGCTTTCTGCCACACGATGTCGGGCTGGGCCGCCCCGGCCTGGAAGCGCGCTGCCACGAAGCCTTGGCGCAGGCGAACTGGAACTCGCACCCGGACTGGCAACCCCACCTGGCGCGCGCGGGTTTCGACATAGCCGAGCAACACACCTTCTCGATCGAGGTGAGCCCGGCGTCACCGAGCGCCGGACGCTACGCCCACGCCTTCCTACACCGCGTGCGTGCTGCCCTCGACGGCGTGCTGGCTGCCGATGACCTCACGACTCTCGACCACCTCCTCGCGGACGACAGCTCCGACGCTCTCCTGCGCCGCGACCTGATGGTCCGTGGCAGCCGAACCGCCTGGGCAGCTCGTCGCCCCGAGCCCGCTGTCGCTGGGTCACTGCCGCTGCATCACGACGCATCAAGCCGAGGAGCTGATGCCCTCGGCGTTCATCCGCAAGGAACCGTTGTCTGGCAACAGCCCACTTCACCTGGGCAGGCTCGGCCGCAGGACGGTCTTGAGGAAGGACGTTCTTCATGAACACGGGCTCGGCACATGATGTCGCGATCATCGGAGGAGGCGCCGCGGGCCTGAGCGCAGCGGTCACGCTGGCGCGTTCCCTCCGCTCGGTCATCGTCGTGGACGCCGGAGAACCGCGCAACGCTCCCGCCACCAGCGCGCACAACGTCCTCGCCCGAGAGGGTGGCTCTCCGCGAGAACTGCTTGCGGCCGGGCGGCGAGAGGCGCACCACTACGGAGCGGACATCCGCTGCGACCCCGCCGTCGCCGCACGTCGCGCCGATGACGGGTTCGAGGTGGACCTCGCCAACGGTGGAACGATCACGGCGCGCCGACTCCTGCTCGCGACGGGAGTGATCGACGAACTCCCCGACGTACCTGGTGTCCGGGAGTTCTGGGGAACCAGCGTGCTGCACTGCGCCTACTGCCACGGGTGGGAAGTCCGCGGGCAGCCCATCGGCGTTCTCGGCACGAGCACCCTGAGCGTTCACCAGGCTCTGTTGTTCCGTCAGCTCAGTGACGATGTCACGCTGTTCTGCCATCGGATGCCCGACCCGAGCGACGAAGCATCCGTTCAGCTCGCTGCGCTGGACATCCAGGTCGTGCACGGCATCGTTGACCGGCTGCGCGGCGAGGACGACGTGCTGCGGGCGGTCGTCCTTGACGACGGGCACGAGCACCTCATCGACGCACTGACAGTGGCGCCCCGCTTCATGGCGCGGGCAGACCTGTACCAACAGCTCGGCGGAGCACTCACCGAGCACCCGCTCGGAGCGTTCATCGCCACCGACCCGTTGGGACGGACGGAGATCCCCGGCGTCTGGGCGGCAGGCAACGTGAGCGATCTCGGAGCGATGATCGCTGCCGCAACCGGAGCCGGCGTCACGACTGCCGCTGCCATCAACGCAGATCTCGTGGCCGAGGACGCCGGCGACGCCGTTCGAGCACGAGCGGAGCCCTTCCCGGCTGCCAAGGGAGACATCCGTGACGACTCGAGCGCTCGGTGAACCCCGGCACGGTCTGGACATACCACACCCGGTCGAACTGAGACCCAAACACACCCGTACCCGTCCCCCGCGCCCGAGACACCGGCGACCAAGCCGACGCCGACGCCGGGCCAACGGCACTTCAACAGCGCACGAGGCCCGAACCTCGCCAAAACCACGGATCAGGCGAAAGCTCGAACCTCGTGCATCAGTTGGTGGACCCTGAGAAAGCCTATTCGAACCCCGCTGACCAGGTAGAACACCTTCGGTCGCTCTTGGAGTTGCCCCGCTCGGGGCGGCGTAGGGTGCCTCGGCGTGAGCTGAAACAGACCCAGAGGCAGCTCGACTCCGGTGAGATAGCCCAGCTCGTCGGGTTAGGGTCCAGGGAAGTGGTGTAGCAGCCCCACGGTAGGTAGCCCTGAGGGGTGGTCCTGTACCGGAGCGGCTGGTCACGCTGTGTGAACTTGAACGAGAGTGCCACCGCGTCATCCTCGAAGACGAAGGTCTCAAACAACGTCTGAGGAGGACACGGTGGCGATCACCACGATGGAACTCATGGAGCTCGTGCGCAATACCGAAGGTGCCGACGTCGATTTCTTGCGTGAGGGCGTGCGGGTGCTCGCCCAGGCGCTGATGGAGGTCGAGGTGACCAACCAGATCGGGGCGGCACACGGCGAGCGCAACCCCGACGGGCGCGCGGCGCAGCGCAACGGCTACCGTGACCGTGACTGGGACACCCGGGCGGGCACGGTCGAGCTGGCGATCCCGCGGCTGCGTAAGGGCAGCTACTTCCCCACCTTCCTCGATGCCCGCAAGCGGGCGGAGAAGGCGCTGTGCGCGGTGGTGGCGCAGTGCTACGTGGAGGGCGTGTCGACCCGTCGGGTCGATGACGTCGCCCGCGCGATGGGCATCGACGGCATCTCCAAGTCACAGGTGTCGCGGATCTGCGTCGACCTGGACGCCGTCGTGGAGGCGTGGCGGTCCCGGCCGCTGGACAAGGGTCCCTACACGTTCGTGTGGATCGACGCGCTGGCGATGAAGGTCCGCGAGAGCGGCCGTGTGGGCAGCACCGCGGTGCTGGTCGCCACGGCCGTGAACGCCGAAGGACACCGGGAGATTGTCGGGCTCGACATCGGCTCGGGGGAGGACGGCGCGACCTGGACGGCGTTCCTGCGCGGCCTGGTCGCCCGTGGCCTGTCGGGGGTCAAGCTGGTCGTCTCCGACTGCCACCTGGGCTTGAAGGCCGCGATCGCTGCGGTCCTCCACGGCGCGTCGTGGCAGCGCTGCCGGACCCACTTCATGCGCAATCTGCTCGCCAAGGTGCCCCGCCACGCCCAGCCGATGGTCGCTTCGCTGGTCCGCACGATCTTCGCGCAGGAACGCGCTGAGGACGCCTGGCGGCAGCTCGACGAGGTCGTCGCCAAGCTCACCGACGCCAAGCTCGCCGACGCTGCTGACCTGCTCTGCGACGCCGCACCCGACGTGCTCGCTTACACCGCCTTCCCCAAGGACGTGTGGAAGAAGATCTGGTCCAACAACCCGCAGGAACGGCTCAACAAGGAGATCCGCCGGCGCACCGACGTGGTCGGGATCTTCCCCAACCGCCCCAGCGTGATCCGCCTCGTCGGCGCCGTGCTGGCCGAGCAGCACGACGAGTGGCAAGTCGGCCGCCGCTACGTCAGCCACGACGCCATCCGCCGCAGCCAGCTCACCGTCGTCGAACAACAGAAGGAGGACCGAGCCGAACTACTCTCAGCGACCGCATAGCGGTCACCGAGGCTGAACGCGGAGGCTCTCTCCTACACCAACTTGACGGACGCGGCCCTCGTCGGCCCGGCCTCCGAGCTTGGTTCGTGCCTTTGTGCCACCAGCCTGACAATGGGCCGCCCGGCCAGCTGGGGGCCGTGCGAGGCCCGCCGCGGCGAACGCGACACGAGCGGGCCGCCTACGACATCGCCGGGGCCGCGCTGACACTCCTGCAGCAGCAGGCGACGGCACCATGCGCACGGCGGTCCGGCTGGCGACCTGGGCCGAACGCAACCCGCGGGCGCGAGAGGCGCGGCATGCCCTCGAGGACACCGCCCGGTCGGGGCGTCACGGTCGTCGCTGACTGCTTGGTCACCACCGCACCCCGTCAGCCGGTGAAGGACTCGGGGCCGAAGCGGCCCCACGCCACGAAGGCGGCCAGGGCGAGATAGGTCAGGTTCGCCACGACTGGCATGGCCTCGTGACGGCGGCCGTGCGTGATAATCGCGCCAACCATCAGCAATACCACACCGACAGCAGCCAATGGCACCAGAACCGGGGCGATGTCAAGCGCGGTGGGCAGGATCAGGCCCACCGCACCCAGGAGTTCGAGGGTTGCGATGGTTCTGAGGGTGCCGGGGCTGAAGTCTTCGACCCATGCCGCGCCGGGCTTGGTGGCCATCTTCTCCTTGGGCACGATCAGCTTGCCGGCGCCGCCGACCAGCATGACAACGGCCAGCAGTCCGGCACTGATCCACAGAGCGAGGTTCATGAGGTTTCTCCTTGCAGGGTTGCAGTCGCGGTCGCATCCTCCATGTGGGGCTTTGAGCGAGATCGAGAACCTCGGCGGGTGGCTGGCGACGGTCGTTGGTCGCGTGTGCCTGAACATGCTGCGTGCACGGAACGTCCGACGCGAGGAGTCCGTCGTTGTGCACGTACCCGACCCTGTCATCAGGCTGGACGGCGAGCTGCAACCGGAGGACGAGGCGTTGCTGGCCGACTCGGTCGGTCTGGCGCTCCTCGTCGCGCTCGACACACCTTGGCCCCAGCCGAGAGGGTGGCCTTCGTTCTCCACGACATCTTCGCGCTGCCGTTCGAGGAGATCGCGCCCATGGTCGATCGATCGACCGCGGCGACGAGGCAGCTGGCCAGCCGAGCACGACGCCGCGTGAAGAGCGCCGAGGTACCGGCACCCGACTCCGATGTCGCTCGGCAACGAGACGTGGTCGACGCCTTCTTCTCGGCCGCGCGGGAGGGCGACCTCGACGCACTCGTCGCCGTCGCGGAGCGCCCCGCAGCATCAATGGTGGTCAACGGTGCCAAGGCCGCAGCCCGCCAGATACGCGCCAGGCTACGGTCGATCTTCAAGCGCCCGACGGTCCAGCTGCACCCTGTGCTGGTGGACGGTGCGGCCGGAGTGGTCGTCACCGTGCAGGGAGAGCCCCTGGTCGTGATGGGCTTCACCCCCACATACCCCATTAGAAGGAGAAACGGTCAAGCCGCCCAACGAAGTGGGCATATGGGACGTCGGGTCGACCAGGACCCCGACGGACCCTCTTCGTCGCGCGTCCTTGGTGGACCCTGGGGGAATCGAACCCCCGACCTCCGCCTTGCAAAGGCGGCGCTCTACCTACTGAGCTAAGAGCCCTCGGGGCCCGGAGAGCGCTGAGTCAGCCTGGAGACTCAGACCTCTCGAGGCTCCTCCCAGATCGCCTCGTCCAACTCTCGGT
>WHSQ01000101.1:0-771 GCA_009380005.1 Actinomycetota bacterium
GCCGATCCAACGGCCTTCTGCGGCCACGCTCTCCCAGAGGTCGAGGAGGGTCGGGGACGTGCAGCAGTTGGTAGCGCAGCGTGGCGGGCTCGGCGCGGCGCAGCTCGCCGGTGAGGGTGAGCACTTGCATGAACGTCATCACGTCCTGGGCGGCGAGGACCAGCTGCAGCCACACGGCGTTGCGGGCGAAGGTGTCGCAGGGCAGGTTGCGCGCGCCGGTGTCCTTGGCGCCGCGGATGCGGTCCTCCACGCGGGCGTGGGCGCGGTGGCGTTGCTCGAGCACGACGATGTCGCCGTCGGGCTGGTCGGTGAGGAACGCGGTGAACCGATAGCCGTCGATGTCGTCGAGTGTCTGCTGGGCGCCGGGATGCAGCGGCTCGCGGCGCACCAGCACCCGGGCGCCGGCAGGCCACTGGGCCAAGGTCAGCTGATCGGTGATCTCGACCACGGCCGCGCCGTCGCGGACCTCGCCGTCGGGCGTGAGCGCGGGCAGCCACGCGGCCTCGTCGAGGGCGCGGATCGTGGTCCCGACCGCCTCGCCGATGGCGTAGCCGACGCTGAACCCGACACCGGCGGCCCGCAGGTAGGCGAGGAAGTCATGGGTGCATCCGGCGGTGTCGGCGCGCACGACCAGGCGCACGTCATCGGGCAGGTCCTCGAGCTGGTCGAGTGCGGCTTCGAACACGTCGATGTGATCGGCGGCGGTGTTCGACCCGGCGTTGCCCGGCCGGAGCGCACCGCCGAGGGACTCGCCCAGCCCGTCGCCCCGGT
>WHSQ01000101.1:781-6672 GCA_009380005.1 Actinomycetota bacterium
TCGAGGTAGGCCAGCAGCGGATGGAACCCCCAGCCCTTCTTGTAGGTCACCGCCGCGCCGTCCTTGTCATCGGAGTGGGCGGTGATCAGCGTGGCGTCCAGGTCCACGCACAACGGCTCGTCGGGCCGCTGTCCGGCCAACGCCGCGGCGACCACCGGCGGGGCGCCGCCCAGCATCCACGCCCGAGCGCGGGCGGCCTTGCGCGCGGCGGCGAGCCGTGCCACGACCAGCTCGTCGTCGGCCAGCGCCACAATCGTGCGGTTGGCCGTCGCCGTCGAGGCGACCGGGCCGAACAGCACCCGCTGGTCCTGCCCGCCAAGCACCTTCAGGTGGCGCAGCGCATCCCCGCCGTCGGCCAGCATCAGCAGCAGGTCCCGCACCACCTTGCCCGGCGGATGATCGGTCCACGACCGGCACCCGTTGACCGTCCGCTGCAAGCTCGAGGTCAGCCCGATCGCCTCAGCCACCTCCGCCAGCAACGCCGTCCCCGACCGGCCCGTCATGCCCCTGCCGTCGGCGGTGACGTCGAACCGCCCACGCGTCCTGCTAGCCTTCACCCGCAAGGTGAGCCCTTCTCCTGGATGGTGTGTGTCTCGACACCACACATCCTCCCAGGTCAGGAGGGCCTTCCTATGCAACCACCCCCCGGCGCCCAAGCAGTCACACGAAACATCGAGGTTAGGCTTCGTAGTTCTCCCAGGGCGTGTCGTGGTCAATCTTGTCTGGCTTGGAACGCAGGTAGCGCAGGTTTTCCTGCGTCGGCGTCGTCGCCAAGGGCACGCGCTCCAAGATCTGCAACCCGTAGCCCTCGAGCCCAGCTCGTTTCGCGGGATTGTTTGTCAACAACCTGAGCCGGTGCAGGCCAAGCTCCGACAATATCTGTGCACCAGTCCCGTAGTCGCGCAGATCAGCGGGAAACCCCAGTTCCAGGTTGGCCTCGACCGTGTCGAGGCCGGCGTCCCGCAGGTTGTACGCCTGCAGCTTGTGCAGGATTCCGATCCCGCGGCCCTCGTGCCCGCGGATGTAGACGACGACGCCCTCCCCTTCGGCGGCGATCTGGCGCATCGCGCTCTCCAGCTGCGTCCCGCAATCACAGCGGCGGCTCCCGAACACGTCGCCGGTGAGGCACTCAGAGTGCATCCGCACCAGCGTGTCCCGCTGGTCGCTTGGCTCCCCCCGCACGAGAGCGATGTGGTGGAGGCCGTCGTACTCGGTCTCGTAGCCGATCGCCTCGAATGGCCCGAACGGCGTCGGGATGGTCGCCGACGCGACTCGGTGGATGAGTCGTTCATGGCGCTGTCGGTACGCGATCAGGTCGGCGATCGTCATCATCAGCAGGCCGTAGCGCCGCGCCACCTCGACCAGCTGCGGCACCCGCGCCATGGTCCCGTCGGGGTTCATGATCTCGCAGATCACGCCGGCCGGCGGCAAGCCGGCCAGCTGTGCCAGGTCGACGGATGCCTCGGTGTGGCCCGCCCGCCGCAGCACACCGCCCCGGCGGGCGCGCAGGGGGAAGATGTGCCCGGGACGCCGGAAGTCCTCCGAGCGGGCGTCTGGGGCCATGAGGCGGTCGATGCAGCGCGCCCGCTCGACGGCGGAGATCCCGGAGTTGGCGGGATCGTTGAGGTCGATCGAAACGGTGAACGCCGTCCCCAGCGCGTCGCTGCTCTTGGTGACCATGGGCGGCAGCTGGAGGTGGTCGAGGCGCTCCCCGGTCATCGGCACGCACACCAGCCCGCGGCCGTGGGTTACCATGAAATTGACGGCGTCTGGCGTCACCCGCGCCGCCGCCAAGACGAAGTCGCCCTCGTTCTCACGGTCCTCGTCATCGACGACGATCACGATCTGGCCCCGGTCGATCGCGGCGACGACCTCCTCGACGGTAGCGAAGACCGAGCGGTCAGCCACCGTCGCCCCGGCGCGACAGGACGTGACGGCGGACGCCGAAGAACCACGAACGCGCGACCAGGTTCTTCGTCGCCTCCCTCTGGCTAGTGCGCCGTTTCAATAGTGACTCGATTAATCAAGGGAGTTGTGGGACGATGCTGGTGATGGCTCGTCCCCCGGTTCCGATTGATCTTTCGCCCGAGCAGGAAGTCGACCTGCGGACGCTGCTGCGTGCGCGTACGACCCCGCAGCAGCTGGCGTTGCGTGCCCGCATTGTGCTGCAGGCCGCCGAGGGTGTGTCGAACAAGGACATCGCCGCGGCGCTGGGAACCACACCGCAGACGGTGGGGCTGTGGCGCGGGAAGTTCGCTCGTGAGGGCATGGCCGGCTTGCAGGACGCCCCGGGGCCGGGACGGCCACGCGCGATCGATGACGACGTCGTGCAGCGGGTGCTGGCCAAGACGCTGGAACCGCCACCGGCAGGCGAGACGCGCTGGAGCGTGCGCGCGATGGCTCGCGCGACGGGATTGCCGCCGGCCACGGTGCAGCGCATCTGGGCCGAGCGGCGGGTCAAGCCGCATCAGACCCGCCCATTCAAGTACAGCCGGGATCCCGAGCTGGTCCCCAAGGTCATCGACGTCGTCGGGCTGTACCTGCACCCACCCGACGGTGCGCTGGTGCGGTGTGTGGACGAGAAGACCCAGATCCAGGCGCTCGACCGCACCCAGCCCATCCTGCCGCTCAAGCCCGGCCAGGCGGAACGGCGCACCCACGACTACAAGCGCAACGGCACCACCAGCCTGTACGCCGCCCTGGAAATCGCCACCGGCCAGGTGCTCGGCGAATGCTACCCCCGGCACCGTCACGAGGAGTTCCTCGCCTTCATGCGCCGCCGTCGTCAAGGCCTACCCCCGACGGCGACCTGCACGTCGTGCTCGACAACTCCTCCACACACTTCTGAGACGGAGCACTAGAGCCGATCCCGAGAGTCCGGCATGACCTGCGACCGGACATTCCGCTCGGCGTCGGGCTGACCGTCGCCCAACTCCTCGTTGAAATAGAGCCCGAAACTTTCCATCAGCTTCGCGTCCCAGATGCCGATCATCTTTAGGCTCTGGTCTTCGTCCGTGTGGTGCGAATGCCAGCTCATAGGCGGGATGCAAATAGCATCCCCGGCCCCATAGTCGACTCGCTCCCCGTTGATGAGCGAGTAACCGCGACCTTCGAGGATATAGAGGACCGCCTCGCACAGATGCCGATGGGTGCCTCCAGAGGACTTCCCTTCGATCTCTCCAATATGGAAGCCCACGGTACGCACGGGCAAATCGGCGGCCGGGTAAGTCTCGACGAGGTTCATTTCGGGCGACTTGAACGAGGGGGCGTCCGCGGCCTTCGCCACCAACTTCTGCACATCATCGGGCTGCTGGCTGTGAAAGAACTCTTCAAGCTTGCCTTCGGGGACGAATTCCATTCTTTCTCCTCTGTTTGTCCTGGCATCTGGTTGGCCCTACGAAATCTACGGAATCTTCAGTTACACTATCCCATCGTGAATGGGTCACGCTCGTCTTCGCCGGTCCGGACGTACACCGCCTTTGTCTCAAGATATTCATTCAGCGCTTCGAGCGAATTCTCCCGACCGTAGCCACTCATCTTCATACCGCCGAATGGCACGGCATACGAGGCGACGCGGTAGGAATTCACCCACACGATGCCGGAGCGAAGTTTCGACGCCACTCGGTGGGCCCTGGCAACGTTTTGGGTCCAGACCCCAGCTGCCAAGCCGAAGGGACTGTCATTCGCGATATCGATCGCCGCTTGCTCGTCGTCGAACGGGATCACCGATACGACCGGCCCAAAGATCTCCTCGCGTGCGACACGCATGTCGTTGGTGACGTCAGCGACCACGGTGGGCTCCACGAATAACCCGCCGAGGTCGGACCGGCGTCCTCCCGCGGCGATTCGCGCACCATCCTCGCGGGCATAGCCCACGTAGGAGAGCACCTTCTCCGCCTGTTCGGCAAACGCGATGGGCCCCATCTCGGTCGCGGGGTCCTGGGGATCGCCGAGTTTGATGCGCTTCGCTCGCTCGGCCAACACTTCGACGAACTCGTCATGGATCGAGCGTTCGACGAGTACCCGTGATCCGGCGATGCAGGTTTGACCCGTCGCGGCGAACACGCCGGCGACGACACCATTGACGGCACTTTCGAACTTCGCGTCCTCGAACACGATGTTCGGCGACTTTCCCCCTAGCTCCAGTGTGACCCGGGCAAGGTGACTGGCGGCATTCCGCGCCACCTCAATGCCCGTGGCCGTGGAACCGGTGAACGCTACCTTATCGACGCCGGGGTTGGCCACTACCGCGGCCCCCGTCGTGGGACCATCGCCAGGCACCACGTTGAACACCCCGGGCGGGAACCCCGCCTCCTCGAACAGACGGGCAAACTCGAGCGCGGAAGCCGGCGTCTGTTCGGCAGGCTTCAGCACCATTGTGCATCCTGCCGCCAAGGCCGGGGCAAGCTTGAATGTCGTCACCAGCAGGGGCGAGTTCCACACTCCGATCGCGCCCACCACGCCGACCGGTTCACGCAGCGTGTAGGCCATGTAGTCGTCTTTTCCACTGGGGATGACCGTACCGAACAGCTTGTCGGCGGCGCCGGCGAAGTAGTCGTAGTAGTCAGGAATGGCCTGGAGCTGCCCGCGCATCTCCCGGTACAGTTTGCCGTTGTCCCGGCTCTCGACGCTCGCGAGATGGTCCGCGTCCCGACGGATCAGTTCGGCGAATCGGCGCATCAAACGTCCGCGCTCACGGCCGTCGGTGTCCCCCCATGGTCCCTCGAATGCCGAGCGAGCCGCCGTGACGGCAAGCTGCGCATCGGCCGCCTTGCACTCCGGAACCACCGCCCACGTCTCCTGCCGGTAGGGGTCGATCGACTCCCTCGTCCCCCCTTCGGCCGCGTCGATCCAGCGCCCCCCGATGTAGGCCTGATAGGTCTTCACGGTGCTGCCTACCGTCATAACGATCCTCCTCGGAGCTTCTGCTGCCTTCAGACCTCCTGCTTGACAGCGGTGGCGTCCATCATAACGCGCACTCCCGGAGCGAGTCCGCTGTAGACGACGAACCGCAAAGGATAATCGGGTGGCGTCCAAGCCTCCCGGTAAGCCTCGTTCATCTCGGCGAAATCATCACGATCCGCGAGATATACGGTGACCTTGGCGACGTCGGCGATCGTGCAGCCAGCCTCCGCGAGGGCCTCCTCCAGCATCCGTATGCATGACCGCGTCTCTTCCAAGGCGCTGGAGGGCCGTTCCTCATCCAAACAGACTCCTAGCCCGAACACGAGGCCGTCCGTCGCCATTCCTCCGGAAACCGGGAGCCCTCGCGCACGTAACACAGCCGTGCTTGAACTACCCAGGACGCGCTTCAAAAGTTCACCTCCGTAGGTCCGAGAGGAACGCTAGGCCTTGGCTGCTCAGCTGTCCCTGGCCAAATGGTGGAACCTGCTATCCCCACTTGACCTCATGGAGCAGCGGACCGCTCTGGGAGCGAGCGAGGTTGTCGATCAGGTCTGCAGCCGAACATGAGCGGTGAGGATGTCGGGCAAAAACCGATGCGATCCCGCAAGCCGCACTACCAAGCGCCGCCCGCTTTTTAAGACCTTGGCAGCGATATAAACAAAGTGGCGGCGAAAGCGTTTCCACTCCCAGCGCACCACCTCGCTGGGCAAAGCGACCTGGGCAATCCACTTGCCGAGATTCCATGCCAGCCGGGCGATCTCGAGCCATGCCGAGTTGCCCCTAAACTCCGCCACCGGCATGCGCCACCCGGCGATCCCTTGGCCAAACTGCTCGATGACGTTTTCCTGGTCGCAGCGTTGATAGGTGAGATCGATGATCTGGCGGGCTGTGTAAGAGCGCGGCAAGTTCGTCAGCACCAGCCGGTAACGAAAGTGGCTAAAAAGCGCCCCCTGCCCATCGGTCTCTTCGATCAAAATCCGCCGCAC
>WHSQ01000102.1 GCA_009380005.1 Actinomycetota bacterium
CGCTTGCGGCTCGAGCTGGTGCACGAGCAACGTTTCGGGGGCGGCATGGTTCATCGAACCGCGCCCGGAGCGGCCACCTATGCGGGTATGGCGTGACTGGGCGCTCCTCGGGGTGCTGCTGACGTGGTCGGTGCTGGAAGCGCTCCTCCGCGAGGACCTGGTATGGCGTCCAGTCGCGGTCGTCGTCACCCTCGCAGTGTTAGTCGCGCTGCTGTGGCGACGCACCCATCCCTTCGCGGCGGTCGTGGCCGCGTTCGGCATCCTCATGGCGTTCGACGTGGTGAGGATCCTCGCCACCATCGAGGATGGGCTGTTGTGGAGCGTCGCGGGGGTGCTCGTCCTGCCGTACTCGCTGTTCCGCTGGGGTGCCGGCCGCGAGGCCGGGATCGGACTCGGGGTCATCCTGGTCTGGCTGGTCGTCACCCACGTCGCGGATCCGACCGACGTGGGGGAGATGGTGGCGGGGTACGGGTTCTTCCTGTTCTCCGCCGCGCTCGGCGCGTCGATCCGCTTTCACGCCAACGCGCGCATCCGCGACATCGAGCAGGCGAAGCTCCGCCAGCGCAACCAGCTCGCGCGCGAGCTCCACGACACGGTCGGCCACCACGTCTCGGCTATCGCCATCCAGGCCCAGGCTGGGCGCACCCTTACGGCCTCCCATCCCGATCGCGCCGGGAGGGCACTCGAGACAATCGAGGAGGCGGCGTCGCGGGCGCTGGAGGAGATGCGCGCCATGGTCGGCGTCTTACGTGATGGGGCGGAACCCGACTTGGCCCCGCAGTGTGGCAGACATCGAACAACTCGCCCGCCGCGTGGAGGGGCGGCCGCGCGTCGACGTGCACCTGTCCGGTGACTTCGACGAGCTCAACGCCGCCGTCGGGCTTGCCCTCTACCGGATCGCCCAGGAAGCGGTCACCAACGCGGTGCGCCACGCCCACAACGCAACCCGGGTCATCGTCCGGGTCGCCGACGAGGGAGAACAGGTGCGTCTGACCGTCCGTGACGACGGCGATGCGAGCCCCATCGGTCGCGTGCCTCCGGGCTATGGCCTCGTCGGCATGGCCGAACGAGCGAGCCTGTTGGGCGGCACCCTCCAGGCCGGGCCCGACCCCGACGGCGGCTGGACGGTCGACGCGGTGCTGCCCGGAGGTGTCGAGAGGGCATGACCATCCGCGTGCTCGTCGCCGACGACCAGGACATCGTCCGCGCCGGACTAACGATGATCCTCGACGCCCAGCCCGACATAGACGTCGTCGGTGAGGCCGCCGATGGCCGCGAGGCGGTCGCCCTTGCTCGCAGGCTCCGCCCCGACGTATGCCTGTTCGACATCCGCATGCCCGAGGTAGATGGGATCGAGGCGACCCGGCAGCTCGCCGGCCCCGATGTCGACGACCCGCTGGCGGTCGTCGTGATCACCACGTTCGACCTCGATGAGTACGTGTACGGGGCGCTGAAGGCCGGCGCCCGGGGCTTCCTCCTCAAGGACGCCGGGCCCGCTCTGCTCACGCAGGCGATCCACGCAGCCGCCCTCGGAGATGCCCTGATCGCTCCGAGCATCACCGCGCGGCTTCTCGCTGCCTTCGCTGGCACGCGGGTGGGCGAGCCACCAGCTCAGCCCATCGAGCCGCTCACCGGCCGCGAGGAGGAGGTCCTGATCCCGGTCGCCCAAGGCCGGACCAACAGCGAGATCGCCGACGATCTGCACATCAGCATCAGCACCGTCAAGACCCACCTCGCCAGCCTCATGCGCAAGCTCGACGCGCGGAACCGCGTCGAGATCGCCATGTGGGCCTACGAGACGGGCCGTGTCAGGGGCTGACCACAAAGTATTCAAGTATGCGAGCGGATGTTCCGGCTGGCCGTCGCCCGTCAGGAGAGGCTTGCAGAGCGGTGTCCTCCGGTGGGCTCACGTCGTTTGGCCGTGAACCGAGGCCTCCAGTGGGCGATCGCGCTCGCCACTCGCTCGTCGAGCACGGGCTCCCTTCCGGTCACTCTCCTCGTACCTGTGGGTACTGACTGGTATGGAGGACACAAGCTGTCTCGTGCTCCGGCTCGATCGATTCCAGTCGCACCTCGTCCACCGGTTCGAATCGCAAGACCACTTCATTTCCGTTCCGGCGGAGGTCTATCAGCGCCGCCCGCATGGCCTCGGGCACCGCCGCCGACCGCAGCGCCGAGATCAGGCCCTCCGCTTGCTCCTCGGTCTGGAAACGCAGATCGGCGGAGAACTCGGATCGTCTCTCGACGCCGGTTAGGCCCTCGAGCGTTCGCCCGGCGCTCTCGAGCTGGCGCACGACGTCGTCGACTTCCCAGCCGCACCACTTCGTGGAGACGGGACAGCGGGTGTGGAAGCGGCAACCCTGGGGAGGCCGGGCGGGGTCCGGGATGGGCCCCATCAGGCGAAGATCGACCCGCCTATCCCCGTGCCGGCCTGGATCGGCCGCGATGAGCGCCTCGGTATAGGGATGACGAGGATGGTCGAAGACTTGCTGCGCAGGCCCCGCCTCGCAGACCTTGCCGAGATACATCACCACGATGCGATCGCTCATGTGGCGCACGACATTGAGGTCGTGCGTGATGAATAGGTACGTCAACCCATGCTCCTGCTGCAACCGGTGAAGGAGGTTCAAGATCTGTGCCTGAACGGAGACGTCCAGAGCACTCGTCGGCTCATCCAGCACGATGAAGTCGGGCTCGAGAGCCAGTGCGCGGGCGAGTGAGATGCGCTGCCGCTGCCCGCCTGAGAACTGGTGTGGATAGCGATAGAGATGCTGCTCGCCCAATCCGACGTCGTCCAGGAGCTCGATCACACGGGCATTGAGGTCTCTTCCGAAGGCCTCCTTGTACACCCTTAGAGGCCGTCCCACGATGTCCTTCACGAGTTGCCGCGGGTTCAACGACGAGAACGCATCTTGGAAGACCACCTGGCAATTTCGTCGGTACGCCTTCCAGCGCTCCTTCGGCATCGCATCGATCCGGTAGCGCGCGGCGAGCTCATCGAGCTTTCGATCCTGCTCTGGGGTTCGGGATCCCGCCGGCATCCGGAGGAGATCATCGAGCCTGCGATGTGCCTCGTCGTCGAGGCCGAAGTAGATGCCCCCCTCGGTCGGCGGGAGCAACCCGCTGATGCAGCGGCCGAGCGTGGTCTTGCCGCATCCGCTTTCGCCCACCAGCCCCACCGTCTCCCCTCGGGGGATGTCGAAGCTCACGCCGTCTACCGCACGCACGTGACCCGTCACGCGCTGTAGAACGCCTTCCTTGATCGGGAAGTACTTACGCACTCCTCGGATGGTGACGATGTTCCGCCCAAGGCTCGGACTCGACTCGGGACGTAACGGTGTCGCCGCGATCGCCATCAAACGCGCTTCCCTTGCCAGCTCGGCATGAGATCGGGGGCCGCGTCGACATCGTCGGGGGAGTCGTAGAGGAAGCAAGCCGCGTGATGGCCTTCCCGTCCCCGTTCGAGCAAGGCGGGATCCTTCGAAGAGCAGAGCGGGCCTGCGAACGGACAGCGAGTGTGGAACCTGCAACAGGCCTTCGGAGCGATGAATTCCGGCACCGCGCCTTCGATAGCGACAAGCTCGCCGCGTCGCTGCCCCCGAGACGGGATCGCGGAGAGTAGAGCCTTGGTGTACGGATGAAGTGGATCGTCGAAGAGTTGCGCCGTTGACGCGACCTCGGCGAGCTTCCCGCCGTACATGACGGCCACGCGGTCGCTGATCCGCCGTACGAGCGAAAGGTCATGGCTGATATAGAGCACCGCGGTGTGGTGCTTCTCTTGCAACTCATCGATGAGGTCCAGGATGCGGGCCTGGATCGTGACGTCGAGGGCCGTGGTCGGCTCGTCGGCGATCAAGAGATCAGGGTCGCAAGCAAGTGCCTGGGCGATCATCACCCGCTGCTTCATCCCGCCCGACAACTCATGGGGGTAGCTGTTCATCACCTTTCGCGGATTGGGGATACGCGTCGCCTTCAGCGCTTCCGCGATCCGGTCGTCGAGCCCTCCCCGCAGCCGTGCGTAGCGGGACCGGAACGGCGGTATATCGAGGACGCGCCGCTCCACCAGCCTCGAGCGCCCGCGCGCGGCCCGGCGCATGAGTACGCCCGCCCCCGAGGACGAGTCGCCGTCCGCTCCCGCCGCCTCCAGCAGCTCCTGCGACCGATGTTCGGCGAAGACTTCGGCGATCTGCTGGCGAACGGATAGGGCGGGGTTCAGGGCCTTTCCGGGGTCTTGGAAGATCATCGCGATGCGATTTCCCCGGATATCACGCAGTTTCCGCTCGGGCACGCGCAGCAGGTCCAGGGTTTCGCGCCCCGAGCTCTCGCATGCCGGGCAGCCGGCGCCACTGCACGCGGGACAGGGCGCGGGGATTCTGCCGATGCCACCACAGGTGGCGCATCCCGTGCCGCCGCAGGTACTGCAGAGAACCCGAGGTCGAAAGAAGACGCGTCCCTCCGCGTACACCCCGGGAGGTGTAGGCACGAGTCGAAGCAGGGACCTTGCCGTCACGCTCTTCCCTGACCCTGTCTCCCCGACGAGTCCAAGCGTTTCGGCCTCTCCGATGTTCAGGGATACGCCATCGACCGCATGCAGCACGCCGCGTTTCGTCGCGAAGTGTACGGCGAGGTTGTCGACCGACAGGAGTGGGACGGTCGCCGTCATGGACGGACGGACGGTCGACGTGCCGAGCGAAGACGCGCTACCCGCACGGACGTCTCGCGGATTCACCGTCCTTCCGTTCGGGGATCGAGGACGTCACGAAGGCCGTCGCCCAGCAGATTGAAGGCCAGCGCCCAGAGGAACACCATCGCCCCGGCGAAGGTCGCCACCCACCACCGCCCCGCGACGATCCCAGACTGGCCCTCGCTCACGAGGTTGCCCCACTCGGCAAGTCCGGCCTCGGCAAGCCCTATGAAGCTCAGCGTCGCACCGATGAGAACCACGTGTCCCATGTCGAGCGTCGCCTGCACCATGACGGGGGTGATCGAGTTGGGGAGGACGTCCTTGAGATAGATGCGCCACCGTGAGTCCCCGATGACGCGAGCGGCATCCACGTAGTCATTCTGCTTCACGTGGATGATCTGCCCGCGCACGATGCGGGCGTACTTCACCCAGAAGACGACTGCGAGAGCGAGGATTATGTTGCCGAAGGCGGGCCCAAGTGTAGCGGCGATGGCGAGGGCGAAGATCAGCTCGGGGATCGACAGGAACACGTCGACGACACGCATGAGGAGCGAGTCCCACCGGCCCCCAAGGAATCCCGCCAGGCTGCCGACGGCCACTCCGATCGCTACCGTGATGGAGACGACTATGAGCGACAGCCGGAGTGAGTTCCGTGCTCCCCACACAACGCCGTAGAGGACATCGCCGCCGGTCGGAGTGGTCCCGAGAAGATGTCCCTCGGTACCAGGGGGCGCGTCTATCGCCGCGAAGTCCCGCGGCATCTGATACGCGTTCGGGCTATTCCCCTCGATGATGACCGGCGCGAACAAGGCCATCAAGACGAGCACGAGAACTATCAATCCGCCCGCAAAGGTCGTTGGATTCCGAAGGCTTTCCCGAACGATGTCCGTGGTGCGGCGCACGCGAGTGACAAGCGCACGGAAGCGCCACGCCGCAGGTCGAGCACCGATGAGCCCCGAGCCGCTCGCCACGACTACTCCCCGAGAACCACGCGGCGGTCAAGATACGCGTACGCCACGTCGACGACGAGGTTCACTAGCAGGAAGATGACGCTCGTTACCAGTACGTAGGCCATGATCGTCGCCTGATCCCCCCGCAACACCGCGTCGGTCATCCACCGTCCGAGGCCGGGCCAGTTGAATATCAATTCGACGACAACGGTTCCCTGCAGGAGGAATCCCCACGTGAGTCCGATCACCGTCATCGTGGGGATCAGAGCATTGCGGCGTGCGTGCCGCCGAACGACCAGACGCTCGGGCAGCCCCTTCGCTCGGGCGGCGTCGACGTAATCCTCGCCCAACTCCTCGACGAGCGACGAGCGCATCATGCGAGCGATGATCGCCGTGCTTCCGTAGCCCATCGTGATGGCCGGTAGGGCGAGGTGACGGATGGCGTCGAGGAAAGCCCCCGGGTGGAGGTTCAGGATCGAATCGATCGTGTAGAACCCCGTGGGGTGACTGATCTGCGAGTAGATCGAAGCATCGGCCCGGCCGAGAGGGGCCCAGCCGAGGGTCAGGTAGAAGAGGATGAGTAAGAGAAGGCCGAACCAGAAGATCGGGATGCTCGCCCCACTGATCGCCAACACCCGCGTCAGATGATCTCCGAGCCTGTCTCTGCGGGATCCACCAAAGGTTCCCATGCTCATGCCCAGCACGACCGCGACGAGTGCGGCCAGCACCGCCAGCTCCATCGTCGCGGTGAGCTTCGGCACGATGATCGACGAAACGGGCGCCGCCGACACGCCGGACCATCCGAGATCCCCGCCCGCCACGCCCCTCAGCCACGCGACGTACTGGTGGGGAAGCGGTTCGTCGAGCCCATACCGCTCCGCGACCTGAGCGACCTCCGCAGGAGTCATCTCGTGCGTGATGTAGATGCCGATCGGCGATCCACCGACGCGCGAAAGCCCGAAGACCAGCACCGAGACCCCGAGCATGAGAAGGGGCAAGGCCAGGAGACGCCTGATGACGTACTG
>WHSQ01000103.1 GCA_009380005.1 Actinomycetota bacterium
GTGGGTCGGGAACTGCGGCCACCCCTCGGGCGAGTCCTCCCACTCCTCCCGCCGCAGGTAGCAGGAGATCCGGCCGGCGATGCCCACGGTGGGGTCGTCGAGGTGGGCGTTGGAGTACCACGGCGCTGTGTAGCCCATGAAGTCGCGGAATGCCGCGATCTCCTCGTACGGCCCGTCGCAGAGGATGGCGAAGGTGATCCCGTTGGCGTTGAGGTAGGCCGCGTCGGCGGCGTCCCCCATATTCCAGGAGTTCCTGGTGCAGCCCTCGCACTGCCACTTCCATGGCTTCCCGTCGTAGAACATGTGGCTGTAGACGACCAGCTCGTCGCGCCCCTCGAAGACATCGCCGAACGGGACCGGGCCGTCGGGGCCGATGACGGTGGTGTCGGGCGGCACCTCTGTCATGGGCAGCCGGCGCCGGGCCGCGGCGATCGCGTCGCCCTCGCGGGTGTGTGCCTTCTCGCGCTTGCGCAGCTCGAGGAGCTGTCGCTCGAAGTCGTCGTGGTCGGTGACGGGCGGGGCAGGGGTGGTCTGAGTCTCACGGGTCATCGCGCGATGCTAAACATAGTTCCAATCCTCGTGAAGAGATTTTCGCAGACGACGCCGACGAATAGGACCTACGCCGACCACGGCGACGCCTGCCGGGCCGCCAACGCCCTCGACCTGGTCGGGGACCGCTGGACTCTGATCATCGTGCGCGAGCTGATCCTCGGGCCCAAGCGGTTCGCCGATCTCGAGGCGACCGTCCGGGGGATCACCCCTGCTGTGCTCACGGCCAGGCTGCGCTCCCTCGTCGACGCGGGGATCAGGTATGCACTTAACTGGTGCACCGGCAGGCTCACGTCACCCGAATTTCTGGCGAGTTTCTGGCAATCTGACGGGCGAGTATCCTATCGAAGCTTCGGAGCTTTCGGCGGAGTAGATGTTGCACGACTAAGAACGCTCTCAAATGTCGTAGGAGCCCGAAAGATCTGAAGATTTTTGTGTCTTCTCGTCGATTTGGGTGAGGTTGGTTCATTTAAGTGATGAACCGGGAAGGAACCCGGTAGGAGAAGGTCGAGACCACAGGAGGTCAATGTGTCTAGATCTGTGCTCTACATCCGCACCACCTACGAGAACTGACCCCCCGGTTACCGAAGGAGCATCAGCCATGTCACTCACCCGGATCCACAACCTCTCCATCTCTCTCGACGGTTTCGCCACCGGCGATGTCCAGTCACTCGAGGAGCCGTTCGGTCATGCGGGTGAAAGACTGCACGAGTGGATGTTCGCCACCCGGTGGTGGCACGCGATGTCGGGCGAATCCGGCGGGAGCGGCGGTGTCGACGACGCCTTCGCGCGGCTGTTCGCTCCTGGGATCGGCGCCGAGATCATGGGTTCCGGGAAGTTCGGCCCACCCGGCTGGCACGACGACCTGGAGTGGAAGGGCTGGTGGGGGCCGAACCCGCCCTTCCACACGCCGGTCTTCGTGCTCACCCACCGCCCACGCGCCTCGATCGAGATGGAGGGCGGCACGACCTTCCACTTCCTCGACGTCTCCCCAGCCGAGGCACTCGAGGCCGCTCGTGGGGCGGCGGACGGCCAGGACGTACGGATCGGTGGCGGCCCCACCGTGGTCCGCGACTTCCTCGTCGCCGGGCTCGTCGACCACATGCATCTCGCCCAGGTCCCTATCGTGCTCGGCCGCGGAGTCCGGCTCTGGGACGGACTGGAGGGCCTCGAGAAGGACTACGAGATCGAAGCCACCTCCTCGCCCTCCGGAGTGACGCACGTGACGTTCACCCGTGCGGGTGTCTGAGCCGCCCCGATCGAGAACTCCGCGACGCAGCCCAAGAGGACAACGCTTCGGGCACCCGATGCCTACAGGTGCGGGGCGACTTCCTCGGCGAGTTGCTGCATCAATTCGAACTGGTCGTCGTATTCGAGGGTGGGGAAGTAGCTGCGGGCTGAGAAGTGGACCGGCATCGCTGCCTTCTCTTGGAGTTGCAGCAGGGATGCGACGATTTCCTCCCCGGTACCGGCAAGGGTCGATCGTGCCCGCAGTTTGCTCCGCCCCTCGGACAGCTCCGGTGCGGAGGGCGGAGAACCGGAACGGGTGGCGGATGCCTCCATGTCGGTGTACTTCCATTGCATGTGCCAGACGTGCTCGGCGTAGCGGTCCCACGCCTGGTCGGTCGACGATCCCGGCAGCAGCACCGAGTAGTGGTGAATCTGCACCTCGGCCGGATCCCGGCCGATCCGCTCACATTCGTCCCTCACCCAGCCGACCTGGTCGAGGAAACGGTCAGCGGTGGCGTTAGAGAAGATCCCGTCGGCCAGGCGGGCGGCTCGGCGGATGGCCGGTTCGGCGCCTCCGCCCACCAGGACGGTGATGGGTGCGCTCGGGGCGGGCCGTACCGCTAGTTCAGGGAACCGGTAGACGTCGCTCTGGTGATGGAAGGGCTCCCCGCTCCATGCCTGGGGGAGGATCTGGAGGATCTCCTCCATCGCCTTGCCCCTTCGGCGCATATCGGCGCCCAGACCGTCGAACTCCACACCCATCCACCCGAGCCCCAGACCGAGAGTCAGCCGACCACCGCTGAGGAGACTGGCGGTGGCGGCGTCCTCGGCCAGGCGCAGTGGGTGGTGCAGTGGCGCCAGCACCACGCCAGTGCCGATCTGGATGGTGGAGGTGACGGCCGCGATCACACCGCTCACCACCAGCAGAGAGGGCATGTAGCCGTCGTCGACGAAGTGGTGCTCGGTAGTCCACACCGATGAGAAGCCGAGGCGTTCGGCGTCCACCGCCACCCGCACCGTTTCGTCGTAGGCGCGGCTCCAGTCCGTTTCTCCGGGGCGCAGTTGAGCGCTGAGCAAACCGAAACCAAGTGACATGGCTCTCTCCTTTTGATCGTTGGGGAACCCCAACTAGACGGCGAAGTACGCTCGACCATAACCGTCGGGACTCATCGGCGATCGAGGCGTCGGGCGTCTACGACTCCGACGGAGTCCCCTGACGGGAGTGGGCTTCGAGAGGCTTTCCGAACCAGTAGGTGAGCGCGTCAGGGAGCGCCGGGTCGGTGAGCTCACCCACCCAGGCGACATGTCCGTCGGGTCGGATCACCACGGCCGGGGGAGCAGCGACCTCGCCAAGGACCGGGAGCTCCCACCCGCCATCGTTTCTGGCGTCGACCAACCGGACTCGATTCTCCCAGGGAGAGATGTCGAAACCGCCCGGTTCACCAAGGTTGAGGAGCACCGGCCGGGCGTCGTGCAGCAACGCGAACACGCGCCTGGGACCGTCGGCGGTGTGCAAGTCGAGGTCGGGCATGCGCTGGCCGAGTAGCGGGTGCCCCTCTCCGAGGTCGTAGTGGATGTCGAGAGCCGAGATCATCGCGGCGATGCGCTTGCGAGGCTCGTCCATGCTCAGCAGTTCGGTCATGGTGGTATGGAGGGCCTGGTGACGGTCGTCGGGTGTGGTGAGAGCGACCTGCGCCATGGTGTTGTGCAACACCCGGGCGCCGACCGGATGCCGTTCGGCGTGGTAGGTGTCCAGGAGGCTCTCGGGTGACGTCTTGTTGACCACCTGGGCCAGTTTCCATCCCAGGTTCACGGCATCTTGCACGCCGGTGTTGAGGCCCTGGCCGCCCTGCGGGGGATGCACGTGAGCCGCGTCCCCGGCCAGCAGGACACGGCCGTGGCGGTAGGAGGCTGCCTGCCGCGCCATGTCGGTGAACCTGGAGATCCAGTTGGCGCTGCGAAGCCCGTAATCCGTCCCGTACACGCCGACGAGTGCCTCGCGGAGCTCGCTCATGCTGGGGTCGTCGGTGTGTCCGACGTCTCGCTCGGTGAGTACGACCCGAACCAGCCCCCCGTTTTCGATCGGAGCGAGGCCATGGGTACCAACACTGTCGCGACGCATGCCGAACTCCGGCTCCTCGTCCATCTCGACCTCGGCGATCATCCAGCTGGTCGAGGGATCCAACCCGACGAAGTCGATACCGGCTGCCTTGCGTATCAGGCTGCGTCCTCCGTCGCAGCCGACGAGGTACTCCGCCCGGAGCGACGTGTCGCCGGACAGCTGGACATCGACGCCGGTGTCGTCCTGGGCGAAACCCACCACCTCACGGCCACGGAGGACAGGAACCCCGAGCTCATCGATCCAGTCAGCCAGGATGGGCTCGAAGCGACTCTGCCAGAGCGCTAGTAGGTAGTTGTGGCGGGTGGGGAAGTCGCTGATGTTCAAGGGGATCAGGGCATAGCCCGTGTTCGGATGTTCCTCCCCTGCCGAGAGAAATCGATCCGCGATGCCACGCTGATCGAGCACCTCTATGGTGCGGGAGTGGAGACCCCCACCTCGCGATCCGTCGAGGTCCTGACTGGTGCGTCGTTCGACGATGGCGACGTCGACCCCCGCCAACGCCAGCTCGCCCGCCAACATCAGCCCAGTCGGCCCTCCTCCCGCTATCACCACCGCATGGTCTGTCGTCACCATTCTGCTTGTCCCCCTCGCTGTCTCTTGCCCGTGCGGGCCTGACCTACGCAGCTTCGCGCCGGGCGCCTCCGAACGTCAAGTTCATCAATTTCATGTAAGTGGCCGGGCCGGCGAACGCGAACCTTCGTAACGGTTTCGGAACGACTTGACGCCAGGCTTTACCCAGAACCCGATCCGACACTCTAGGGAAGCCGGGATTATTGAAGCATCAGTTAGTTCGCTGCCGCTCAAGATCGGCCTGACACTCGCGCTGCTGATATTCGCCGCCCTGGCGGTAGTGGGTGTGTTGTCAGGAAGCTGGGAGCCTGCCCTCGCAGGTGCCGGCGCAGCGGTCGCCTGGCAAGGGCGCGGCCAGTGAACCCAACCCGGCGTCTGGGCGTCGTGACGGTCCTCCTTGGACTACTGATCGTGGCGCTCACCTCGCTAGCTCTGATCCTGGTCCCTCTCAACGGAGACGATCTGTCCACCTCCGACACAACTGGGTCGGCGATCCTGGCTCTCTCGTTCGGGATTGCGGGTCTACTCATATTGAGGCGTCGTCCAACGAATGTCATTGGCTGGATCATGGTCATCTCAGGACTCTTCAACAGTGTCAACGCTTTGTCCGCCGAGTACCCCCGTTACGTCCTCGTGGTGAACCCGGAGGCATCTCTTCCCCTGGGTGGATTGCTGGCCTGGGTCGGCACGTGGGTCTGGGTCATCGGAGCCGCGGGATTCCCACTGATCGTCTGGCTCTTTCCCACAGGTCATCCACCGACACCGCGATGGGCTTGGCTGCGATGGCCGATCCTGATCGGAGCTGGGTGCGCAATTCTCCCTATGGCGCTTGCTGCCTGGGAGGTCAGGGAGTCAGCCGTTCTGGCAGGTCTCCTCCCCGATCAGACTGTTGAAGGTATTTCTGCAACCCTCGCCACGACGGGAACCGTGGTGCTGGGTCTGAGCTTGGTGGTCGCTCTCGCCTCTGCGGTGGTTCGATACAGGCACACCGGTGACGATGAGCGTCACCAACTCAGGTGGTTTGCCTCGGCGGCGGCTCTGACATTGGTGGTCCTGGTCACAGCCTCACCCGGGACTCCTCTCACCTTGGCCGAGCCGTGGGGCGAGCTGTTCTCGTCCTTGGCCGTACTTGCACTTCCCAGCATCCCAGCTGCGATCACGATCGCCATCCTCCGCTACCGGCTGTATGAGATCGACCGCTTGGTCTCCCGTACCGTCTCATACACGGTGATCGCCGCCGTCCTCGCCCTGGTCTACTCCGGGGTGGTGGTCGGCATCCAGACCCTGCTGCCCGCCTCCGACGCCCTTGCCGTCGCCGCCTCCACTCTCACCGCAGTCGCCCTCTTCTCCCCATTACGAAGAAGGGTCCAGCATTGGGTGGACCGGCGGTTCAACCGTCGCCGCTACGACGCCGAACAGATCGTCGAAGCCTTCGCGTCCAGACTGCGCGACGAGGTTGACCCGGACACGTTGACCGCCGACCTACATACTGTGGTCACCCAAGCCCTGGAACCCGTGTCCACCGCGGTATGGCTGAAAGACGGGTCCTAAACAGGTCGCGCGACCGAGGGTAAGGATCGTGGCTGGCTGCTCCACAACCTCAGCAAGATTCGACGGGTCTCAGACTCTGCTCGGACTAGTGCGTCTGACCCGGGAGATCTGAAGACTTTGTGTCTTCCTGTCGATTTGGGCAAGGTTGGTTCGTTTAAGTGATGAACCGGGAAGATCAAAGTGTCTACATCTGTCCTCTACATCCGCACCACCTACGAGAACTAACCCCCAAGCACCGACGGAGCACCGGCTATGTCTCTCGTCCGCGTCCAAAACTTCTCCATCTCGCTCGACGGCTTCGCCACCGGCGAAGGTCAGAGCCTCGACACACCGTTCGGTCATGCCGGCGAAAGGCTGCACACCTGGATATTCGACACGCGGTTCGGCCACGCGATGTCGGGCGAGCGCGGCGGGAGCCGCGGTACCGACGACGCGTTCGCCGTACGCCATGACACCGGCATCGGCGCCGAGATCATGGGCGCCGGGAAGTTCGGCCCACCCGGCTGCCATGACGACCCGAACTGGAAGGGCTGGTGGGGGCCCAACCCGCCCTTCCACACGCCGGTCTTCGTGCTC
>WHSQ01000104.1 GCA_009380005.1 Actinomycetota bacterium
GGGGTCCGGCAGCTCGTCCAGATCGTGGCGGGCCCGAATGAGGTCGCCTGAAGCCTGCAGACGATCGATCGGTCCCTGGTCCGGGAGCGGCGCCAGGACCGCCACCGGCCGACCTCGGTCCGTCACCTCGATCGTCTCGCCGGCCTCCACTAGTCGAAGCAGCTCGCTCGCTCGCTGCCGGAGTTCACGAACCCCCACGCTCATCATGTGCTATTTGTAGCACACGGTGACTCCTTTGGTCGACATCGCAAGCCGGTCGGCACCTCCGGGATCTATGGTCGTTTCATCCAGGCGAAGGCCACACGCCGGCGCAGTAGCGCTTCCGACATGCGGTTCGCACCAGTCAATCCCGGCGTTTCGATGAATCCCGGTCCACCTCGTTCCGCTGCCACCGCCATGCCGGCCGTTACGGCCGGACGTTCTGGTTGAGGCGAAAGCGAAAGGGAGCCTTCAACTGAGCGAGATCGGGTAAGGACCGTCGACCACGACGAGGCTGCGGCGCGCCCGGTTCCGTTGCAGGTGCAGGGTGCGATGGCAGGCGTTGGCGCGACCATCAACGAGAACGGCATCACGCTGCCGGCGAGCGGGTCGAGCAGCGCCACCATGGCCTTCGTGGTGCCGCCCGACTACCCCGGCGGCAACGCCCCGATGCCGGCCGACGTGGTGCAACGGCAAGTGCTACAGGTCCCAGGCACCAGGGAAGGAGGCAGGTTCCCCTGCCCCCTTCACCACGGCACCGCCTCTACGGATCAGGGATCGCGGAAGATCCAGAGACCGTGATCGCGGTCGCTGCCCAGGATGTAGGTGTTTCCATCCTCTCCGACGAAAGCCTCGACACCCCAGAAGTTGTTGCCGTCCTCGTCGAGGTAGCCGCCGACCTCTTCGAGTTCACAGGTACTCGTATCCTCTTCGTTCTCGCACACGATCTGGATGGCCCGTAGACCACCCGCGTAGTACGAGAGGTACGCGAGAGAGGCATCCTGCGGATCGGTGGCGACCTCGTGGACGGTGAGGTCTCCGAATCCGAAAGCATGCTCGGTGTCGTGCGCCTCGTCGATCGCGAACTGGTCGAGTCCCTCCAACGTGGTGGCGTCGAACAGGTGGACGTAACCCCACCCGTCGAACAATGAGCCGACTTCGATCTCGGCACCTACAGTGCCCAGCTCGATGTCCTCCGGATACGACCAACCCGACGGATCCAGTGGAGCGAGGTCGAAGAGCAGGTGGAACGTCTCGTGCGAGACACAGATGGCCACGACCTCGTCCACGAAAGCTCCGGAGCCGCAGAAGGGATCGCCACCGGCCGCATCTCCGGCGTGGTGGTTGACGAACACGACGGCGTCCCATCCCGCCTCGACGGCCTCATGGGCCTTCTGGCCGGGGAAGCACGCAGGTTCCGGCGCGCTCGGATCACCGACGGGACCGCGCTGGAGAACCGCGATCTTCTCCTGTCCCTCCGCGAGCGATTCGAGATAGCCCGGAATGCTCTCGGGTGTGGGAACGGGCTCCGAGTCCGGGCAGCCGTAACCCCCGTAGACCACCGGGCCGTCGAGCGTCAGGTCCGGAAGGATCCCCGGCGCCTGACCGCCTCCGACGATGCCGGACGGATAGGTCCCCTGGTGATCGCCGGACGTGATCTTGAACTCGTCCGTGCGGTACGGAGCGAAATCCTCGTCGGTCCCTATGAAGAACCGGTTGTCGAGCGTGAACTCCGCCTGGTGGGCGTTGCCCTCTGGGGTAAGTTGCGCCCCCGTCCGCTCGAACAGAAGAGGATCGATCGCTTCGTAGTCCGTGTCCCCGATGAATTGTGCGTCGGCGGGATCCGTGACGTCGAGCAGCACGTAGCCCCCGTCCCAGTAGGACGCCAGCATGATGAAGCTTCCGTCGATCTCC
Source organism: Actinomycetota bacterium (assembly GCA_009380005.1). GTDB lineage: Bacteria > Actinomycetota > CADDZG01 > CADDZG01 > WHSQ01 > WHSQ01. Next base: position 1,894 of record WHSQ01000104.1, read on the forward strand.
TTCACAACCATGTCGTGAAGGAACGAGGTGCTGTCACCTAGACCGAGCTCCGGCTGTGACACGCCGAACTCTCTCAAGTCGTACTCCGCGATCAGCGTCGGACGGCGCGGATTCGTTATGTCGAGGATGTCTACGTCCGGCCATTCCCGATTGTCCACGATCACCGCGTAGGCCTTGTCTCCCGCCTGCCACGCGAACGCGCTGTGGATCTGGTTCGCGTCCGGCAATCCCGGCGCGCGGTCGCCCCAACTCGTCCCCAGCCTCTTGGGCTTCAGTGGGTCGGTCACGTCCCACAGCGTCATACCGCCTCTGTACTGCGGGCCGCACGCCTCGTTGTTCATCACGAGGATGTTCCCGCTGAAGTGACTCGTGTTGATCTCGACCACCTGCATCCCTTCGCCCGGACGCGTGTCCTGGTGGGACGGGATGAAGCCGACGAGCTCTGCCTCATTGAAATCATCTCCGGTGCGGTCGACCCCGGAGATGTCCACCACCCAGGCCCCCGCGTCCGGATTGTTGATGCCGCCCGCCTCTGGGCCGGCGCAATCGGGCTCCCCCCAGTTGGCGAGGAACGCGTAGTTGCCGTCCGGCGATACCGCGACGTCCGCGACCAGGCCTTCGGTCTCCGTGAGCCGCAGTTCGTCGACCAGGGTGATCTTTCCCCACTCGCCGGTACCAATGAGGTGCCCGTCGTCGACCCCGTGTTGCCCATCCGGATCGGCCGCGGCCCCTCCCACGAGACCGACCGAGAGCAGCGAGATGGCCGCGAGCAGCACCACGAACCGTCTGCGTCGTTGCATAGATCCCCCCAATGACTAGACCGTCAGGACCATGGGAGGGATAACACTTGCGGATCACCTTCTGTGACGCTAGGTAGTCATCTCGTTACGATATGTCCATATCGCGCAGAAAATTCCCTGAAGATTTCCTCCGAGATGGAATCCCGTCGGACCGTCAGGGTCGGACGTGCGGACCGTCGCCGTCGCCGGCAGCACCTCGGCGGCAGCGCTGTCTCTCTGAAGTCGGTCCACCCCACCGCCCATAATGCTCACGAGGGGCAGACCGAAGAAGGGCCAAGGCGCAAGAGGATCGCCGCCCTCGGCTGTCTATTAAGGAGAAGCAGGGTGCCCGAGTTTGAACGTCGCGGAGAGGGGCAACCGGTTCTCCTCCTCCACAGCGTCCTCATGGACCACACGATCTTCGAACCCCAGGTGAAGTCACTGGCAGGCAGTTATCGACTCATAACGCCAGACCTGCGAGAGCATGGCCGTTCTTGGACCCGCTACTTGCGAACGTGCACCACGAGTAGAGCCATATCGTCCGACGAGCTCGCGCTTCGAAACGACACTACGGCATCTTCGACGCGCTTCACGATCGCCGGGGCGTCGCACCCACGACTCGCCGCCAACACCTTCTCGAGCCGAGCCTCACCGAACTCTTCCTTGTGCCGACGCGCGTCAACGACACCATCCGTGAAGAGGACGATCGAGTCACCAGGCCGAAGGCGGACATGGTCGTCGAAGATGTCCGCGTCGGCGAACGCTCCAAGCAGCATGCCGGGCCGGCTCGCCTTCTCTATGGTTCCATCGGCCCTCAGGATCCGCGGCTGTTCGTGGCCCCCGTTGGCAAGGATCAGATGGACGTTACTTCGGTCCGTTTGCAGGAAACCCAACACGCTCGTGCAGAATCGTGGCGATGCCTCGTCTTCGGTGTGGCGCATGATGGCCTGGTTCAGGGTCGACAACACCCTGCTCGGTCTTCCCTCGTACATGGCGGCGGCACGGATGGTGTGCCTGGCAAGCCCAGTGAGTGCCGCGGCTTCCACGCCCTTTCCCTGCACGTCGCCTATCGCGATCGCCCACTCATCGTCCGCCGTCGCAAAGAGATCGTAGAAATCCCCGCCCACCTCGTATCCGGCAGCAGCAGGCCGCTACCCCATTGCGATCTCGACATCGGGAACATCGGGAAGATTGATGGGGAGCAGACTCTGCTGCAACGTCCGCGCCACGTAGGCGTAGTGCTCTCTGCTCTCCTCGAGTAACTGCTGTGCCTTCTTCATCTGGGTGATGTCGAACATGAGGCCCCGCAGCCAGCGTGGTTCGCCGCTCTCGTCCCGTACGAGGTGGACGATGTCGCGCAACCACACTTCCCGACCGTTCGAGGCGACGGCACGATACTCGAGCGCGTAGTCCTCTCCTTTTGCCACGGAGGCGCGGGACGCTTCGAGAACACGGTCGCGGTCGTCGGGATGGATGAGCTCTTCCCAGAAACCCGACTTGAGCCAGTGCGGTATCGGATGACCGAGGATGTCCTTCGCGGGCTCGCTGACGAAAGTGAATTCGAAGTTTCTGGCGTCGGCCTCACACACGATGGCATCGAGGCCCTGGATGAGTTGATGGAGACGGGCCTCTTGCTCCGTCAGCTTTTCCTGCTGACGACGGATGGTGCGCTCCCGCTCCTCAACGAAGCTGACACCCACGGTGTTCGCGATGCGGTTCGCTGCCGGCTCGTAAGCGTCGAGCACTTGCGTGAGCAACCCATAGTCGTGTTGGTACTTCTGGAAGAGTGAGCGGGCCAGGACGTCCCTGAGCAAGAGTACGGTTCCCAGCACCTCGTGCGTCTCGACGCCTCGCGGGATGATCCTCTCCGAGAGCTTACGGGCGTAGTCCCGGAGGGCCTCGACGCTGCCGGTCTCCAATACCTCGACGTAGTTGTCGTAGACCGACGTGGCCTCGGAGAAGATCTCCTCGGGACTCATCGCCGTCAATAGTTCGGCGGCGGAGATCCGCCGTGCCCACTCCGCCCGATGCTGGCTACGGTGGCGCCTCAGATGACCGACAAGCTCGCGCAGCAGAGCATCCGCGTTCTGGGAGCCTTGAGCGTCCCCGCTTGTCGTTTGCGCTTCAACATCCTGTTGAACCAAACGTCCGTCTCTCCGTCTCGACCCGTCGACCCGTCGGATGCCTGGACTGCTTGCATCGCGCGATCGCCGGGTCCGCCGCCATCATGACGATCCGGCAGCCGGACAAGGGGTTCCACCGTCCATAACGCCAGATCGCACCGCCGCTCCGAAGACTACTGCCGCGGTAAGCCGTTCCAACCCGTCGGGCGACGAACCTCACCGGCAGCACCCGCTCGGGGCGATCGACGATCTGAGCCAGAAGCCTGGGGGCCATGAGGCTCTCTTCCGCCGGATCTGTCGCCAAGCCTCTCCGGGATAGACTATGCTTCCTTCAGCATAAAAGGGAGATTCCTTAGGAAGTAGGTGGTATGGGTGCTGTTCGGCCTTGTAATCTTCTTGGCCATCGTCACGATGATCGGCTTGGGGACGGGCATCGCCGGCGCGGACACTCGCGACGGCAACGACTGGTCCCTTCACCCCCGCGCTTGATCGGAGGTTAGCGATGGTGGGCTCGATGAGCTTCGCGATCCATCGGCTCGACCCGGCCGTAAGTCCCCCCCTGCAGCCCTCCCCCCGGGTTGCGCCCATGCCGGTCGGGTCGTCGCGGAAAGGCCGGTAGCCGGATGGCTACCGGCCTTGACCGCATAGACCGCCAAATCCTGCAACTCCTCCGGCAGGACGGGCGCATGCCTCACGCGGCCATAGCCAAGGTCGTCCGTCTCTCGGGGCCCGCGGTGCACGAACGCATCCGCAAGCTCGAGTCGCGCGGCGTCATCGCGGGCTACACGGCCGTCCTCGACCCGAGGGCGCTGGACCGCGATCACGTGGCTTTCGTCATGGTCACCCTCTCCGAGGGGAACGAGTTCGCGGCCGACGACCCGATCGTGGCCCGTATCTGTGACGAGCCCGACGTCCTGGAGTTCCATCGCATCGCCGGCGAAGACTGCTACCTGATCAAGATCCGAACCTCGACCAACAAGGACCTCGAGCGCCTCCTCCGACGCATCCGCTCGATTCGCGGTGTTGCTCGGACCCGGACGACGATCTGCCTGTCCACGGAGCTCGAGACGCCCACGATCGAGGTTCCGGCGGAGGAAGGCGAAGAGGTCGCCGAGGCGCTCTGAGTGTTCGACGGCCGTTTGCCGCGCGCAGGCGTCGGGTAACGGCGCTTGGACGGATCGGGAGGGGAACCATGGACCAGGGCACGCGCTCTGACGATCAGAACAGGGTGACGACACCGATCGAGGAGCGCGTCGACCGGCACGAAGAGTTCACGAGCGCCTCGAAGAAGTGTCCGGAGTGCGGAGAGCCGGTCGAAAACGTACGGGCCACGTGTCCCCAATGTGGTTACGAATACGCCGACACGGACTACGACGACGACGATCAAGCGGGCCGAGAATTCGTGGCCGGTGAGCACGTGGACAAGGACGGCAACGAGGTCCTGGAACCGCGAGACGAGAGCGAGGGGCCAGACACCTCGGAGCCGGGCGACTCATCGGGCTCCGGCCGCGCCTAGGCGGGGGCGCTCCCCGGCTCCCGTCCAGTAACCTGCTGTCCGCGCCGAAGGCGCTCGGGCCCCGATCGTCTAGCCTGGTCCAGGACGCCGCCCTTTCAAGG
>WHSQ01000105.1 GCA_009380005.1 Actinomycetota bacterium
CTGTGGTCACGGGCGATGGGTTGGTAGAGGATCTGCACGGTGGCGAGTCTGAGGACCCAGATGACGGCGTGTCGTGCGGGCTCTCGGTGTTCTGCTATATCAAGGCCGCACTTCAGTGGGCTTTTGTTCCTCCTGATTCAACGTGGGATGCGTGGGGCGGCGTCTATGCGGACATGCAGGTCACTCCGCCGTTTTCGCTCGGTATTTCGGGTGGGACCTTCGTCTATGACTTCATCGACGAGCTCTGGGGTCGCTACGATCAGTTCGGGCCGCAGCCGTGGTGCGTCAATAACTACATCCCGGATCCGGCCGATCCGACTGACACCCTGGAAGATGCGGCGTGTCTCGGTGGGCCGTTCGCTGATCTGGCGGCGTCGACGCCGATGGTCGGGTGGCTCCGGTGGCTGGCGGGCATGTTCGTGATTTTCGGTGCGGCCGTTCGCATTTGGAACATTCTGAAGTCGGGGTTTGGTGGCGGATCGAGCGATGCGGGCGAACCTGAATTGGTGTCGGACGACGAGTCCCGGTTGGGCTCGATGGGTACCGGGGGGTCGTGGTGATCTTCGTACCGCTGGTGGCCGTGGGGTTTCTGCTGTTGCAGGTGATTCTGGCTCTGATTCCGGAGTATGACGTGTGGAACCCAACCCTAAATAGCGTGTCGGGATGGTCGGCTGCCTCTGATCAAATAGCAGCGTTTCTAGCGACGTGGGACCTGTTCATGCCCGTTGGTATTGTGCTGGCGGCGCTTCTTGCGGTGCTCGGGGCCAAGGTGTTCGTCGGGGTCGTGCACCTCATTCAGTTCCTGTACGACCGTTTGCCATTTAAATCGAGTTAGGAGGAAAGAGCGATGGGTTGGGTTGTAAACGAGTTTGATGAGCGTGTCGTGTTGATGTGTCCGGTCTGTGGGTCGGCGTTCGACGGTGTGGAGTGTGTGCCGTACGGCGGGGCGTGCGGTATCTGTGATGCCGATCTTGATGACGATGGCCAGGACTGGGACGACTAAATGGCTGGTTCTCTTGAAGGGTTCGTGGGTCGCTTCGGAGCGGGGAAGACGCTTCTGATGACGTGGCGGGCCTACAAGGCCCAGGGTAACTATGACGAGCTCTGGAGTAACTACACGCTTGTTCCGGAGTTCTTCCCCAAGGTCGAGCTTCATAAGTTCACCACGGGCGATGAGTTCTTCGCCATGATCCGAAATGCTCTCGATCGGGTGGACGGTCGGCCGGGCGGGATTCGTCGACTCTTGGTAATCGACGAGATCCATTCGCTGTTCGACGCCCGGGCGTGGGCACAGTTGCCGCTCGAAGCTCTGACGCCGTTGTCGCAGTTACGGAAAGCCGGGTTGACGATCCTGTACACCTCGCAGCACGAAAGCCAGGTCGAAAAGCGGATCCGTAATTACACGAATTTCATGTGGCTCTGTCGATCGTGGGGGCGGGACTTCAACATTTTGCGGGATGCACCGCTCGTGTTCTGGGCAACGGCCTATGACAACTTCGAGTTCCGACGTCCGGGGGCCGAGAAGCTGGGGTCAGTAGTGTTTCGGGTGAGCAAGAAGAAGGCTCGTCTTTATGACACCTTCGAGGTGGTTGAGCGCATGAGCATGGAAGGGCTTGGGACGAACGCTCTGGGGCCGGACAGTGGCTGATCGAAGGCTTAACGACCGGCTACTGGAGGGTCAGATGACACTCGACTTGGTGTCGGTCTGGGTCTGTGTTACCTGCGGGAAGAGGGTCGAGGTGGATCTTGGAAAGCGACCCGATCCGCCGTGTCTGCGGTGTGACGGGTTCCAGTTTAAGGAGGTCGGCTGATGGGTGGAGTGATTTCGCTCGGTGTCGGGTTCGGGTTGGGCTACGGAATCTTCCGCAATCTCCCTCCGATGCCCGAGCCGATGTTACAAGCAGTGGTTGTCGGGATCGGGGCGGCTCTGCTGTGGGCCTACTTCGGTGGTCGACATCGAGCCAATAGTCAATGGCAGTTCCAAATTCAGCAGCAGCAGCAGGAACAAGCCCAAGATCAGAAACAGGCGCAGACTCAAGCTCTGCATGTTCACGTTGCGGACGGGGGCGTGTCCGCCGAACGGCGGGCCGCCGCCGCCATGAGCAGCAGCGACCCGCTCTCTCTCCCTCTAGGCGACTCTATGGATGCAAGCAGGACAGCAGTCGAGCACGTTGCGGTTGAGGGGGGATCGGGCTCGTCTCCATCCATCTTGTGCGGCGACGGCTCGTACTTCACGGGCGGGTTGTCCCGGGAAGCCGTCGAACTCTTCAGCGCAAGCGGTAGAGATGCGAAGATCGCACTCGATGGTCTTGATGATGTAGGTGCGGAGGGTCACTCACACCTCTTTTCGGAGGGATTCCAGAAGGTGGTCACGCTCCCAGGGCTCAAGGCTGTCCTCTATGGCGCTCACCGACTCGCAGACTCGATGGAAACAGATTGCGGCGTCGGTGACGTTGCTCCACCACGTGGAGGTGCCGTCGGTGTCGGTGACTCGGTATCCGCCGTTGCGGACTTGGTGCATGAGCACTCGACCAGAGTTGAAGAAAGCGACTGTGATCACGGTCTAGATCACGTCCTCCCGATCGGCAGCACGCTGGCGCATGAAGTGGAACCACTGCGAAGCCTCATCGATCGATGCGCACATCCTGTAGCTGCTGACGCCTCCGGTCGTGTCCGTGACTTGGAAGGGCAGTCGGCTCAAGCCGGTTCTGTCGATCCTGACGATCCCGTCATCGAACACCGCTACCGCAACAACCTCGTTTTCCTGAGCAACCTGATCCGGCATGTTCCCGTCCTTTCATCATCGAAGCATCCTCGTGATGCTTCGGTAACTACCGAACCAGCGAAGCGAGGGCCGCTGTCAGGGCCGGAGTCGCCGTAGGCGATCGAAAAGTTTTCCGAGGCAGAGTGGTTTTGTCGGAGAAGTTTTCGAGCCTTGACAGGTGAAGGCGTGAGCGGAGCAACAAGAGGATTGGGCGGCGTCTGACGCCGCTCGGATGCTGTGAAGGGGGCTGGAACCCCCGGCAGGTGGGTCGTCCAACGGGTCTAGTGGAAGGTTCGAAGATTTGCAGCCTTGTCCTGTAGCACATAACTCAAAAAGCTCTCCGGGGCTGCCCGTAGGGGCTGAGGCGGTCCGCCGGGTGGTGGATCCAGAGACCGGTGAGGTCGGTTATCACCGTGCACCCACGAAGGGCGTGCTGTCGTTCGCTGGTCGGGTGGTGGACTGCAAGCCGGTGTTGGTAGATCAGAAAGCGATCGGTGGGGGTGTCCGGTCGGATATTAAGTGCTGGTCGGCTGCTAGTCGGAGACGCCTTCTGTTCTATATGGCGTCGCTCGATTTCAAGCGGGTGGCGTCGAGGTGGGGCGGTCGGTTTGCGTTCGTGACGTTGACCTGGCGGGACGATCCGGGCCCCGATGAGGTACGTCGGCAACGCAACCATTTTCTCCAGCGTCTGGGCGATCGTCTGGGGGCTCGGCGGTGGGTTTGGAAATTGGAGTTTCAGCGTCGAGGGGCGCCGCATCTTCATTTGCTGGTGTGGACGCCGTTTGTAAGCGACGTAGAGCTCTCAGATTTTCGTCGGTGGACTTGGGACGCCTGGGATGATGTCAGTGGCGGGTACGTCAGTGAGTCTGGTGTTCGGGGTCTGCACCGGACCGACGTGGACTGGTGCCGGGCGAAAGACGTCGCTCGCTACATCGCCTTTGATCTTACGAAGTCGAGCAAGGGTTATCAGTTCACCGTTCCGGAGACGTGGAGTCACACCGGCCGTTGGTGGGGAACCTCCGGGTTGGTTGCTGAGTGGCTTCACGTCCCGCTTGCAGTCTCGGAGGTGATTTCGGTTCGTCGGATGCTGCGCCGTTATCGGCAGGCAAACTCCACCGGCAAGGCTCGTTTCGGTCGCTGTAAGGGACTCTCTCGTATCTGGGTGATCGGTCGGGAAGCGGGCACGCTGGTCGAAGCGATCGATCGGTACTTGACGGGGTTGTCTCCGGGAGACAATTTAGAGGGTCGCCGGCTGCGTGATATGTCCGTTTGAGTTATGCGACCGGACCAACGTTCGTGGTTTTGCCGACATTACGTAGGGGTGAGGCTTGTGGTCCGTGGGGTGGTCTGTCACTCTCGTGGTCACGAAAGGTTTTCCTAGATCTTGGAAGGAGGAAATGAGCATGAACGTCAAGCCTGTAGCTCCCCCCCGGTTTCTCGGCGTGAAGTCGGCGCCGTGGGAGATGGACGGCCGTAGTGGCGTGTCTCTCAAGCTCCAAGTGATCGAGGACGGCAACGTCGAGTCGATCAAGTGTGACGTGAAGAAGTTCAGTGAGGATGACTTCGCCGGGTTCAAAGAGTTGGACCTGGTCGATCTCGTCATTGAAGTTCGGTCGTTCGGTCGTGAGCGTGATCTACGACTCGTGTCGATCGCGAAGGCCGGTAGTCCGGCGAAGGTGTAACGCAAGCGGCCCCGAGGCTGGGTGTGATGCTCTCGGGGCCGCTCTCCATCCGGGTCTAGTGAATGGAATCTGATGATAGCAAGAAAGGCGGGTCTAGGTGAAGTGGAGAGTGCTGGGGGTCGTCTTGTTAGTTGGGGTCCTCTCGGCGCTGTTTGCAGGCGGTGCTCTGGCGGATCACTGCACCGGCGACAAGGATCATCTTGGGGATGGCTCGTGCGGGTATGTCGTGCAGCCGGTGCAGCCGTCGCCTTCACCGGGGACTACACCGATCCCCTGGCCGGTGAATGTCGAGAATGTCCCTACGGTCGAGATCAAGCCCAAGGACGGGGCCGATCCGATCCCGGTCGAGATCACCAATCCTCCGGAGACGGACCCGACGAGTGGTTGGAATTCCTCCGATCGGGAGATGCTGGCGAGTTTACTGGATCAGGTCCAGCACACTCGTCTGATGTTGGTCTTGGTTGGGGCTCTGAGCCTTTTCGCTCTCGGGTTGGTCGTCGTGTTTCTCGTTCCGAGGGTCCGTTAGATGGATGACTGGCCGTCGCTTATGTCTTTGATCGGAGCTCCGGTCATGGTCGGGCTCTGCGTTCTGGTTATTGCTGAGTCCGTGATCGGCATGTTCAAGGACGCCGATCGTGACTGATGCCGTTTTCCTTATTTCGTCGTTCGGTATCGGGATGGCGATCGCGATCGCGGTCCGGCTCCTGGCGGCGGCGGTCCGCCGTTGAAGAAAGGTCTTTTGTTGTGTTCGGTAATCGGTCGGTCCCGGGAGGGGGGGTGTTTCTGGTTTGAAGATCCTCAAGGCTTTTAAGGTGCTGGCTTTTTCGGCGGCGCTGATGGTTCTCATGGCGGTCCCTGCCTTTGCGCAGACCACGCCAGCTGAGGACGTTCAGGCGGACGTGATTGCGGAGGCCACTCCGTACTTCACGATCCTCGTCGCGATTGTCGTGGCGCTGTTCGGGCTTACGCTTCTCGTCGCTCTGGCGAAGAAGGCAGCCGCAATGGCCAAGGGCGGGCTTCGTCGGGGCTAGTCGGTCCCGGGTTCGCTTTGGGGGTGCATCGGTCGTCTCCCCGACGGGTCGGTGCATCCCCTTTTTGGTATCAGGAAGGGGTGAGTGGTGAGACGTGCCGGTTTGGGCCTGGTCGTTGCGTTGTTGGTGGGCGCAACGGTGTTGGGCTTGGCTGCTCGTGCCTGGGCGCATACGGGTTCGCCTTCGCCGGTCTGGCTTCCTTCGGCATACATCGACTGCACCACGCCGGACCCTGACGCCACGCTTGGTATCGAGGGTTCAGAGAATGTCTTTCGGGCGGACCTGTCGTTCTCCAGTGGGTGTACCGGGATGAGGTATCGGACGGTGACGAATGGCTACGACTCGGAGGGTGTGTTGAAGTACGGACCTGGCTATGCGGAGGGAAGCGGCGGGTCGAGTGTGACGGTCAACAATTCGGCTCCTACGGTGTTCCACGGTTATAAGAGTCTTGGCAGTCCCTTCGTCAATGGCGGCGTGTTTGGCGATGTTGTGTTGTGGACGGTCGAGATTCAGATTGTTCATACGAACGGTTCGGGAACGGTCTTAGGGTCGCTCGGTGTTGCCAAGAGTACGGCTGCCTATGACGTTCCGGCGGCGCCGGTATTGACGCTGGTGACGAGCACGGTGACGGGTGGTGTTGGTGCTAACGACTTCACTTGGACCGATACGGATGCTGACGAGTATGAGCTCCAGCGTCAGAAGTGCGGGACCGATACTTGCAGCGCCGATTTCCTCGAGCGCTTCGTTGGGGACGCTCTCGGTTATACCGATCAAGCAGGTGCGCAGGTGGTGTATGTCTATCGGGTACGGGGCACGAATGCGGCCGGGGCAGGGGCCTGGTCGGAATTGGTTGCTGTGGTCACGGGCGATGGGTTGGTAGAGGATCTGCACGGTGGCGAGTCTGAGGA
>WHSQ01000106.1 GCA_009380005.1 Actinomycetota bacterium
CGCAAGGCCGCCTCGATCCTGGCCACCGGCGCGCAGGCGGTCGTGACCGCCAATCCCGGCTGCCTGTTGCAACTGCGCCGCTACCTCGACCTGCCGCTGTACCACCCGGTGCAGGTCGTGGACGCCTCCATCCGCGGCAAGGACCTGTTCGCACCGAACGGGCCCCCCACCGCGACCAGGTAACGTCCATCACTTGGGTCCGCAGTTGCACGTGGCGCCCAACGGAGGTCCTAGCAGCGTCAGGCGTGCGCGGGTTGGAAGTGCGCGGCGATCTGGGCCTTGACTTCGGCGCTGACCGGGTGGTCGTCCTCGGCGCTGGCCCACCGGTGGCCCTCATGTTCGGTCAGGCGCAAGCCGTCAGTGGCCGTGACGGTGACCGACCAGGTGTGCTGGCGAGTGTGCTTGCCGCTGCCGGAGATGTAGTCGAATGCGCCGAGGTAGCCGGTGATGGAGGCGATGGTCAGGCCGGTTTCCTCAGTGATCTCCCGGCGCAGCGCGGTGATGAGATCTTCGCCTGGCTCCACCTTGCCGGAGGGCAGTTCCCAGGTGCCGCCGCGGAAGTCGTCCGCAGGCCGTTGCAGCAGGAGGATCTGCTCCTCGTGGTCGATGACCGCGCCAACGACTTGTTGCTTGATGCCCTCAGCATCGTCCTGGCGCATGAGCTCGGTGGGGGCAGGCAGGATCATACGGACGCATCCTTTCGGAGTTCATGAGGGTTGCTGAGCACTTTCTCGAACGCCTCTACGTAGGCGTCGGCGAGGCTGACGTCGTCGTGCGGCACGGTGAGTTTGAGGGTGTTGCGGTGCAGCCGTTCGGCGTGCGGGAACTGTCCGGGGCGGTAGCGCGGCCAGCCTTGGGGCAGGCTCGGGAACAGCCGGTCGGGTGCGCTGAACAGCGGGTGCTCGTTGAGCGGGCGGGTGGAGCCCGGTCGATCGAGTTCGAGGCAGCCTTCCGCCTGCAGGGCCTCGACGATGGCGTCCACCGGCAGGCCGTGGAGTTCGTCCGGTTGGTAGACCAACCCGAGGGCGTACCAGCTTGGCTTGCACTCGGGCGGCACCCGGGGCACCACGATGCCGGGCAGCTCGCGGAGCGCGGTGATCATGCGTGCCGCGATCTCGCGGCGGCCTTCCAACCGTTCGTCGAGCGCGTCGAGCTGGTTGAGGGCCAGGGCTGCCGCGAGCGGGTGGATGCGGAGTTTCAGGCCCGTACCGGTGACCGCGTAGCGCTGCAGTGGATGTGTCATCGGGATTTCGCCGCGACACCGCTTGTTGTAGTGGCCGTGCAGCAGCATCTGGTAGTAGGCCTCGTCATTGTCGGTGAGCGTAAACCCGCCCTCACCGGCTGACAATGGTTTGGGCCCGTTCATGCTGAACGCGGCGATGTGCCCGAACGAACCGATCTTGCGGCCCTTCACGGTGGCACCGTGGGCATGCGAGCCGTCCTCGATCAGCGTGAGCCCGTAATCTCTTGCAATCGTCGTCAACAACTCGACCTGGCCTGGGACACCCCACAGGTGCGTCACAGCAACGGCTTTCGTTGCCGGACCGATCGCCCTCTCGACCGCTGCCGGATCAAGATTGCCTAACTCGTCACAATCGACCAGCACCGGCTTCACTCGCAGGTGGAACAGCGGCGTCGCAGTGGCGTGGAAAGTGTAGGCCGGGACGATCACCTCGTCGCCATCAGTCAAGCCCAGCGCGGCGTAGGCGGAATGCAGCGCGGCCGTGCCAGAGCTGGTCAACACCGCCTGACGGACGCCGAAGTAGTCCGCAAGCCGATCTTCCAGCTCGGCGATCACTCCGGAACGGTCCGGTATGGATACCGCCCTGCAAAGTTGGGAAGCCACGGTTGCGGCGGTACTGGCGTCGATCGGGGGCCATGGCACGTGCGGTGCCGGGCGGTCAATGACGGGAGTTCCTCCGCGGATGGCGAGCGAGTTGCTCAAGCGATCAACTCCTTGGGGTTGACGAACCGGCCTGCCTGCGCGGAGGCGTAGCAGGCGTGGATGAATGCAGCGTGCGCGAGGTGACTTTCTGGACCGGAGGTATTGGGACGCTGACCCATCAGGACACGGCAGAAGTGATCTACCTGCGCGGTGGCGGCGGAGGGCCACGAGCCTTCGCGGGACAACGACTCAACGACCTGGCCGTTTGAGAGGAGTCTCTGGATGCGGCCTCGTTCCAGCACGACCGAGCCCCTGGCACCGATGACGCGGATGGTCTCGGTTCTCGGTGATACGCATCGCGAGAGCAGCAGCCTGCCCCACAGGCCGGAGTCGAAGCTGAACATCACGCAGGCGGTGTCCTCGGCGTCATAGTCAAGTTCCGGGCGCGCGGCCGCCGAAGACTGCGCGAGAACTCGATCCGGTAAGCCGAAGTACCACAGCAACATGTCGATCATGTGATAGCCCATGTCGATGATGCAGCCCCCGCCCGCCAACCGAGACTGGCCGCGCCAGCCAGAGGCGGGATCGACGCTCATCGTGTAGACCCCGTCGATCAAGAACGGCCGACCGATCTGGTCATAGAGATGAGGGAACGTGGCGTAGATCGGGTTCAACCGGCGTTGCAGCGTCACCATCAACTCGATGCCGCCATCGGCACACGACCCCGTCAGGTCGTGCGCCTCCTCCAGGCTGGTGGCGAACGGCTTCTCCTTGAGCACATGCACCCCGCGCTGCGCCGCTGCCTTGACCACCCGACGGCCGGCGTGATGCGGGACCGCGACCACGATGAAATCGAGCTGCTCGGTAGCGAGCATCTCCTCGAGCTCGGTATAACCGGGCTTGTCATATTCGTCACGAACGTCGTCAAGGATCTGGGTGTTGAGGTCGCACACGGCCACGAGGTCGACCATCTCGCTGGCGACGATGGCAGGCAGGTGGTCTTCGCGGGCTTGGTGGCCCAGCCCGACAACTCCGGCGCGGAGCGTTCGACAGGAGGGCCCGAGGGGCGCGGGAGCGGCAGGGCGAGCTTCCGGGATGGTGACGGTTGGATCCGATGGTAGGCGCGAGGTGCTGATAGCTGCGCTCATCACTGGGGGCATGGGCATCTCCTGGACGCAGGTGCGATGGGAAGCCCAAGCAAAACGTGCCGCGGGGGTGTTCCCATAGGCTGAGACCTGGCTCACGGCGTACTCACGCACACGCACGGTCAGGAGTGGACGGCCATGACAAACGAGGCGCATACACGTCCGGACGCCACACACGAACAGCAGGACGTGTTTGTCGCCGAGTTCCGTCGCTGGCGTGATGTGCGTGGGCTGTCTCGGGCAGCGCTGGCGCAGCAGATGAGCTACAGCCGCTCGTACGTCTCCAAGGTGGAGAGCGGCAGCGAGCACGCCTCACGAGAGTTCGCCAAGGCGGCCGACGCCGCCCTCAACGCGGGAGGGGCGATCCGCCGCGCCTGGCGGGAACAGGAGAGCACGCAACCCAGCGCGGGCAGGAGGCCTGCCCCGAATGCCTCGGTGCCTGTCATCGAGCCTGGGGGAGGCTTGGTGGTCGAACATGATGATGCCGAGCTGTTCTATGAGCACGGTGTCTACCGGGCGACGATGCGCCGGAAACTGGTGAACAACGGCGAGCAGCCGATCGCCCGCTATCTGATCAGGATCTCTGTCGATCGTTACCCCGGCGACCCGGAGCGTTCCAACCAGCTTTATCGAGACAACCCGCTCACCTGGGATGAGATCAACTTGCGGGCATGGCACGGAGAGAACCGAGCCGAACCGATGCGCTGGAGCGTCCAGCACGACCGGGATGCCTTCAAGGAGGTATGGCTGCTGTTCGCCAACGACTCCGGGCGTTTCCCGCTGTATCCCGGCGAAAGTACGTGGATCGAGTACACCTACACCGTCAGCGACGACAAGTGGGGACATTGGTTCCGCCGCGCCGTGCGGCTGCCCACCAAGCGGCTGTCCGTCACCCTGAGCTTCCCTACCGAGCTGGACCCCGCGGTGTGGGGACTGCACACGTCCATGACCGCCGAGTCCATGCCGTTTCAAACGGCGATCAACGCCCAGCACGACGCTGACCGCACCATCTATGCCTGGTCCACCGAGGACCCGCCGCTGCACGCCCGCTACCGGCTGGAATGGCACTTTCGCAGTGACATTCGAGCCAAGCAGACGGCCCCGCCCAAGCCAAGCGAAACCATGAGGGCTCTTGGCATCGTGCAGGAGGGTGATCCTGCGCTCCGCCGCCCCGCGCGTCCGTTCACGTTGCCCGATGAGGCCGAAGATGCCCGCCGCGTGATCTCAGAACTGCATTCAGCGACACAACGGGTTGCCAAGGAGCACACGTTCGGCAAGGGCATGGGCATGGCCGCCCCCCAGGTCGGCATCGAACGCGCCGCCGCGATCGTGCGCCCACCGGGAAGTGATGATGTCTTTACCTTGATCAATCCCCGGATCATCGAGACCACCGAGGACGAGGACGAGCAGTACGAAGGCTGCCTGAGCTTCTTCGACGTCCGCAGTCTCGTGCCGCGTCCCCTCGTGATCCACGTCGAGCATCAAGACATCAGAGGTGGGCGTCGTATCACGATCTTCGAACGCGGTATCGCTCGACTGGTCGCCCACGAGGTCGATCACCTGCGTGGCGTGCTGTGCAGCGATCACCTGCGCGATGGCGTGCAGCCCATACCCGTCGAGCAGTACCGAGGCGCTGGCGTCGCCTGGCACTACCCGGAGGCCAGCGCAACCCCATTGAAGAGGTGACGCCGAACGGGATCGAGAGGCTGATATGGGGCCGCAGGTCACGGAGCTGTGAACGGGGTGCTGCGTGGGCTGCCCCGCGAGCGGTCGCGTTTGCGCTGGCCGCCCCGGGACAGCGACGAGGGGCTGGCGTTGGGCGTCGATGCTGGTCGTCCGGGCGCTTGTCGAGGTGGTTGGCGCTAGCGCTTCGTCGGCCGGCGGTCGGGCGGAGGCCGGGGGGTGTGCCGGCGGGCCGACGGGTGCTTGACGGCAGTAGGCACAGCTGAAATTGCAGTCCTGGACGAGCACCAGATACAGAACGCTTGCTCGATCGAGGCGTTGGACGAGATGTCGTTCGGTCACGCTGAGATCGTTGGTGTCTTCGTCATCGGAGGTCACAAGCAGACGCCGGTTGAGTAGCTCGGACTCGGCAAGGGGCGGCAGGGAACTGGACGCCGAGCACAGTTCTCGCCAGATGGCAGTGGGCACGCGCCAGACATCCGGGTGCAGCTCGTGGAACACGGCTGTCCACTCACCGCGCTCTCGCGTCCGCAGGTACCGCGAGAAGCGTCTTCCGCCCCTGACCGACCCGACCTTCATCGGGACTCCCCTTCATCCGGGCTCGCCATACGGCGAGTCCGTCTCTCAGTCGAGTGCTCGCTCCAGCTCGGTTCGGTGTCGCTCCACGTAGTCGACTTGGCGCTTTATGCCGTCGGGTGCCCCGAGGTCCCAGAGACGTTGAAGTGCCGGATCGCCCGCCTCGGCACCTTTCTCGACCATGGTGCGCATGCCGAACTGACGATCGATGATCGTGTCGACCAGTCCCTCGCGGTCGCTCAACTCGTAGGCGTCACAAAACAGCCTGGTCCGTCGGCCGCGTGGCTCGAACACGTCGACCGGGAAGGGGTCACTCTCCTCGTCGCCGTACAAGGGCACGAAGTGCCAGAGGGCATAGGCCACATCCCATCGGCGTGGCCCCGGTGCCGCCATGTCCCAGTCGATGAACGCAACCGGTCGTTGGCCGACGAACACTGTGTTCCATGGCGCGAGATCGTTGTGGCAGATCACCTCGCCGCCACCCGGAGCAGCCGCGACGGTCTGCCAGCGCGCATCGGCGGGCGGCATGAAGCCTT
>WHSQ01000107.1 GCA_009380005.1 Actinomycetota bacterium
GGACGGTCCATTCGAAGTCGACTATCCCGATCCGGTGAGATAGGGCGTTCAACGCATCGTCCAGCGAGGCCCCCAGTCGTACCTCCGCCATCGTCCGCCTGAATTCCTCGGAAGCGGGCGGTCGAGCATCATCTCCCACGGCCTGGATCGCCTGCTGGAGGCTGTAGCCGGCGCGGAGAGCGCCGCTCATCACCAGCAAGACGTCCGACAATTGCTTCCGGAACTCTCGCCGGCGAGCGCCCGCCTTGTACTTCACCGTCAGCGTGGGTGCGACCGTCCCCAGGATGCCGACCGCGAGACCCAGGATCCAGCCCATCAGGACCCACCCAAGGAAGGCCCCGGCCATGCCGATCAAGAAGCTGGCCACGATGATCTCTCCGGCTCGCCATCTCATGCCCGCGGCGTCGACCTCCCGCTCGATACGTTCGAGATAGCCGGCCCTGCTGGCGAGCGAGGTGGCCAGGTCTTTCGCCCGTTGCAGGATCGCCGCATTGATCAAGTCTTCGGACAGAGGCTCACCGGACGATCCGGTTTCGTACCAGGCGACTCGTTGCGCGGGCGAAGATCGGCGCTTGCCTACCTCACCCATGAACGCTCCGATCAGGGCGAAGCCACTCGCAAAGACCAACACGAGCAGGGATATCAAAGCGGTCAGATCGCGAGGTGAACGGGCCGCTTCCCCCACACCGCCCGGTTGGCCCAGGACGAACGACCTCGAACCGGTGACCGACCCGGAGGAGGAGTCGACCTCCACGTCGATCTCGGCCAGCAACGCCTCCGGGTCCGGATGTTCGAAACGGAGCTCGTACCGGCTGGCGAGCATCCCGACGAGATCCTGAAACAGAGCTACCAGCTTCGCGGAGTCGGAGGTCTCGAGGATCCGCCCACCGGAGACATCGGCGACGCGAGCGAGAGTCGCGGGCGAATATTCGTCGCTCTTGAGAGCGACCGCGTAGATGGCCGCCTCCTCAACGGCGACTCCATTCAGCACCGATGACAAGCCGGCACGCGATGCCGTATCGCCCCCGTCGCTCAACACGATGACGTTGCGCTGTTGCTGGGGACGGTCCTCTGCCAGCTCGAGAGCGGCAAGCAGCCCATCGTATAGAGCCGTTTCACCGGCAGGCCTCAGATCGGCAACAGCTTCCGCCACAGCCTCGTGATCCGCGGTGTAGTCGCTGACCACCCGAACGTCATCCGCGAAGGTGACGAGCGCCACCTCGTCCTCCGCCTGTAGACCGTCGAGGAAGATCTGCACGGCACCTATCGCGTCCGACATCGGACGGCCCTTCATGCTGCCGCTCACGTCGACCAGCAGGACGGCCCCCGACGCGCCTGCCCTACCCCCGATCGGCCGAGCCACGAGTTCCTCCACCGGGAGGTCGTTCACCGTGACGTGGAAGGCCTCACGATCGAGGAGCGGGCCGCCCGGGGTCGACACGTCGAGAGTCAGCGACCCGCCTTTCACCTGCGCAGACTGGATCTGCACGCTTTCGGCCGCGAACGCGGCCCCGGGAGAGGAGAGCAAGAGCGCGATGAGGAGGGTGGCGAGCCTCTTCATCTTGCACCACCGGCGCGTTCCATCGTCTCCATCAGGTCGTCACCGATGAACATGGCCGGCGCCATCTGGATGCCGTTATCGGAGAGCTTTCCCAGGAACTTGGGCCGGATTCCGGTGGGCTTCAATCCACCGAGGTAACGACCATCTTCGTCCATACCCGGGCCGTAGTCGAAAGCGAACACATCCTGCAGCGTGATGATGTCACCTTCCATGCCTTCAACCTCGGTGACATGAGTGATACGGCGACTACCGTCCCTCAGCCGGGACTGGTGCACGATCAGGTCGATGGCCGAAGCGATCTGCTCGCGGATGGCTCTGACCGGAAGGTCCATGCCCGCCATCAAAACCATCGTCTCCAGACGCGAAAGAGCGTCACGTGGCGAGTTGGCGTGCAGGGTCGAGATGCTTCCCTCATGGCCGGTGTTCATCGCTTGAAGCATGTCCAGGGCTTCGGCGCCACGCACCTCCCCGACCACGATGCGATCGGGTCGCATTCGGAGGGAGTTGCGGACGAGGTCACGGATGGCGATCTGCCCTTTCCCTTCCACGTTCGGGGGACGCGACTCCGTTTGGAGCACGTGCGGCTGCCCCAGCCGGAGCTCGACGGCGTCTTCGACCGTGACGATCCGCTCGTCCTCGGGGATATAGGAAGACAGCACGTTCAAGGTTGACGTCTTCCCAGCGCCGGTACCACCGGAGATCAACAGGTTGAGCTTCCCCTTGACGCAGAGATCGAGGAAGTTCGCCGCTTGAGCGGTCATGGTGCCGAACTCGACCAGGTCCTGAGTGGTGAACGGATCTTCGGAGAACTTACGGATCGTCAGGAAGGGGCCTTTGATCGCAAGCGGATGGATCATCGCATTCACACGCGAGCCATCCGCGAGTCGCGCGTCGACCATCGGCGACGACTCGTCGATCCTGCGCCCGACGCGCCCCACGATGGAATCGATGACGCTGCGGAGATGGTCCTCGTCTGCGAAGCGGCGGTTCGTTCGGAACAGTTTTCCGTTGCGCTCCACGAAGATCTCCTGAGGTCCGTTGACCATGACCTCCGTGACCTCTGGATCCTGAAGGAACTCCTCGATCGGGCCGTGACCCATGACATCGGCCTCGATATCCTCGAGCAAGGATTTCCGTTCGGCCGCCGACATCGGCGTGGACTCCGAACGTAGAAGCGCGACCACGTGCTCGCGAACCATCTGGGAGAGCCGCTCCGGTTCGAGATCCTTCTTGTAGAGGACGTTACCGAGCTCCGCGGCGAGCCGCGCATGCAATCTGCGCCGAACATCGTAGAGTTCGGAACGCGCTTCGACCGTCCCACCGTCGTATACCTCTGCAGGGACGCGATCGGGAGTCGAAACCTCCGCGGGTGCGAGATCCACCTTACGCAGCTGGCTGAGTTGGTCGGAGATATCGGACATCTAGATCGTCGCCTTCGCTCGTGCGGGTCGCAGGAACAGAGCTCTCTTCTCCACCTTGAGGGGAGCTAGAGCCAGATCGTGCCGGGTATCCTCGCCGAGCTTCGACAGCGCCTTGGCGATCTTCGACTTCGGGCTATGCCACACGACCGGCACGCCGTCGTTGATGGCACGCGGAACGGCAACGTCGCTGGGCAGCCCGTGAGCGACGGGATGTCCTATCGCCTTAGCCACCTCGGCAGACGGGAAGCCCACGTCGGAATTCGCTCGGTTCAAGACGACCCGTACCCTCTCCGATGCCACGCCCACCCGGTCCAGCATCGACAGGCACAATTTGGCGTCCTTGATCGCCGGCAGATCGAGGCTGGTGACCATCAGAGCCAGGTCCGCCGAGCCGAGGGCAGCGTTGGTGAAATCATCGAGAGAGGAGTTCGTATCGATCACGATCAGTTGATAGAGCTCCCGCAACCGCTTGATAACCGAGGACAGCAGATCGGCCGACAATGCGGATCCCTCGAGGGGATCGTTTGGGGCCGCGAACAGAGTCAGACCCGATTCGTGAGGAGTGGCGACGGCTTGCATGATCGTGTCGTCCAGACTCGTTACGCCCACGAGATCGCTCAGCGTGTGATCGGGGCGAAGACGCAGCAGGCTCGCGCAGTCGCCGAAGCGCCGGGAGGCGTCGAGGAGCAATGTGGAGGTCCCCGCCTTCGCCTGGAGCGCCGCCAGGTTCGTGGCGACCGTGCTCCTACCCGTTCCCCCTTTGGTGCTGAACACCGTGACCACCCGGCCATGAGCATTGCGCTCGGGACGAGCGGAAGAAGCTGCGACCGCGGTCGCCATCTCATGAGCGCGATGCACCGCAGGTGCGAATTCTCTTTCCACATCGGGTATCGCGACCACATCTCTGATGCCGTGGCGCATCGAGGCGCGTATCGTCTCCGCGTCGAGCTCATCGACGACTTGCACGAACGAGCTACCCGGGGATGTACGGCTGAGCTCCGAGGCGACGGCAAGCTCATCGGAGCCCACAGAAGGTCCGAAGACGCCGACGCTGCCGGGATGCACGGAGAGAGCGCGACGTACATCGTCGATGCTCGAGGCCGCGCCAAGGGGTTCGGACTCGCGATCGCGCCTTAGAACCTCCAACAGGAGCGCAGCGATGCGAGGGTCTTTGTCGTAAACCGCTACACGGATCACGGCGTTTCAGTCTCCTTCAGGTCGTCGGGGCGGGCGAGGGTGAACCAGAGCTTCGAGCTTTCTTGCGAATGGACCAGGAGAGCGGCCTGTTCAGGAGTGACGGCGATCGTCATCGTGCGGCCGGAACCCGCCGCTTCCCCGCCCGACGAGCTCGCGGCAGGGGGAGCGCTTACCTCCACGACGGGGATGCTCTCGATGAGAAGCATCGTCACGCTGCCTTTCGGCGTGAATGCACCGAGCGTCGCCGGCATCTTCGTGGCTTTCAACAAGCGATTCACCGTTGGGGCGAGATTCGATGTGTCTCCACTCAGGGCCTTCTCGATATCGAGCGATGAGAAAGCGCTGCGGAAAGCATCGCCTTCCAGCAGGTGCGTCCAGTCTGAAGCCGTCGCGTAGGCATTGATGCGATCGCCGGCGGCAAGATGCCCCGCGATACCACGTACATGCTCGAGCGGCAGCGCCAGTGCCTCGGTTCCCTCCGGGAAGTTCGAGAGGAACGCCTCCTGTTGGGACGCCTCGAAGCGCTGGGTGGTCAAGGGTTCACCGGATTGAACGTCATCGGCGAGCACGATGCCGTCCAACTGATCGGGCGAGCTCAAAGCCCCCGGTGCGAGATATCGAACCGGAGTCTGCTCCACGCGAAAGGCGCCGGCCCCCAGGATCTGTTCCCCCGTCGAGCCCGCCGGCAGGAAACGCGAAGCGACCAGCGCGGGCCGGGTCCGCTGACCTTGCACCGTGCGTGTCTCGACCCCGGTGACGTACATGTACACCATCAGCGACGCTACGGCGCCGGTGGTCAGTGCCAACAAGAGACTCAGTGATCTACCTCTCATGCTCAACCTTCCTTCAGTCGGTCAACTTGACTACGTAGATGCCGGAATCGATATCTGCAGGCCCGTCCAGCTCCGAGGAGAGGCTGTCCAATGCCTTGACGAACATGCCCTGGTACGAATCCGTGGGGCCCTCGGCGCGGTGCGTGATGTAGAAGAAGGCGAAGCGGCGGACGATCAGAGGTGTCGAGGCCCCGCTGGCCGGACGCGAGAACCGTCCCGCCTCGACGTCGAGGGGGTCGGGGTGCTGCATCGATCCCACGTCTCCGGCGACGTCCGCCGTCAGGTCGGGGTTCGCAGGGTCCGTGTGGACTACCAGGATCAATGCCATCAAGCAGGGACTATCGAGTTTCTTAATACTGACCACGCCGTCGCCGACCACGCCAACCTCGACGGTATCGTTGAACGCAACTTCGTTCATGCACGAATCGACGCCCCGCTCGTCGAGCCCCTGGTTGACCTGGCCCACGCGGAGGCCGGTCTGTGGCGAGATCCGGGCGCCGACGCCGACGTTGCAGGCGTCGGGATCTCCGGCCAGGATCGTCTCGAACTCCCCTCCACCGTGACCGAAATAGGAGTCGGCATCGGGACAGTCGGGCTCCCTCGCCAAGTCCGCCCCCTGGAAGTTGCCCTGGATGGCCGGGTTGCCACTGTCGAGGAACAGCTCCACCTTCGGCCCGTTCTCGAAATCGTCCGAGAATTCATACGGACAATGAGGGTTGATGGTCTCTGCGGCGGCGACGACCGCTGCCGTTTCGTCCGCCCACTTCGCGCCGTTGGGGCAG
>WHSQ01000108.1:0-386 GCA_009380005.1 Actinomycetota bacterium
TGATGCCCGCCGAACTGCCGCCGGGCCCGTCGTTCTTCCGCTTCTCCGAGAAGGGGGCCCTGGCCAGCTTGCTGCAGGCCGCCGGACTGGCCGACGTCGATGTCACCACCCACGGGCTCACGCACCAGGTTCCCTCCGCCGACGCGCTGTGGGACGGCGTGCTGTCGGGCAGCGTGCGCACCTCAGCCCTGATCACCAACCAGAACCGCGAGGTCCGCCAGGCGATCCGTGCTGCCTTCGACCGCCTCGTCGCCCCCTACGAGCTTGACGGCCGGCTGGAGCTGCCCACGTCAATCCTGATCGGCCATGGACGGCTGCCCGCCAGTCGGACCATGGACCGCTGACCGCAGGTCGGACGCGCGCCCGGCAGGATTCGAACCTGCGGC
>WHSQ01000108.1:396-5791 GCA_009380005.1 Actinomycetota bacterium
GAAGGCTGGGGCTCTACCATTGAGCTACATCCGCGCGCGGGCCAGGTCGCACGATCGGGAGCCTGGACTCGGGCCAGAGACCCTGCTCCCTGGAAGGGATCGCTGGCAGCAGCCTACCAGCCATATCCGTGAGATCAGCGCCGCCCACAAGTTGCGCTACAGGCTCCCCTCGTGCCACATGGTGGGGCCGAGGACGCCGTGACACGAGCCATGGGGGAGCGGCCGCGGAAGGCGGGGCAGTGACCAGCGGTCCAGTCTGGGACCAGCGGCGGTGTGTGGTCGGGACGGCCGGATTCGAACCGGCGACCCCCTGCTCCCAAAGCAGGTGCGCTACCAGGCTGCGCCACGTCCCGTACGAAACTACCTCTGACCTGGGCTTTCGCCTAGCGAAGCCGGTTAGCGCCCCGAGCACATCGCTCAGAGAGCACATAACTCCTGCTAAGCTCCAGCACCATGCCGACACCCAGAGTAGGCGAACCGGGCTGGTTCGCGCGATCGTTCGAACGACACCTCCGGGCGGAGAACAAGTCCGACCGGACACTGGAGACCTACCTGGACGCTGTTCGCCAGTTGGAGCGCTTCCTCGCCGAGCGCGGCCTGGGCATCGACGAGGCCGAGCGCGAGGACATCGAGGCGTTCCTCGGCCGCCTGCTGGAGCGCTGGAAGCCCGCGACCGCCGCCAACCGCTACCGGGCACTGAGAGTGCTGTACCGCTGGCTCGAGGAGGAAGGCGAGATCGCCGCCGACCCCATGGCCAAGATGCGCCCTCCCAAGGTCCCCGGACAGCCCGTGCCGGTGCTCGGCGACGACGCGCTCCGTCGGCTGCTGGCCACCTGCAGCGGCAAGGACTTCGAGGCCCGCCGCGACACCGCCGCCATCATGCTGCTGATCGACGCCGGCCCCCGTCGCGCGGAGATGGTCGGCATGCGCACCGCCGACGTCGACTTCGACCTGGACGTCATCCTCGTGCTCGGCAAGGGCCGCCGCGAGCGCGCCCTGCCCTTCGGCCGCAAGACCGCCGTCGCGCTCGACCGCTACCTCCGGGCCCGCGCGCGCCACAAGCACGCCTATCTCGACTGGCTGTGGCTCGGCCAGAAGGGCCGCATGACCAACTCCGGCATCGCCCAGATGCTCCGCCGCCGCGGCCACCAAGCCGGCATCGACGGACTGCATCCCCACCAGCTGCGCCACACCTTCGCGCACACCTGGCTCGCCAACGGCGGCGCCGAGACCGACCTCATGCGTATCGCCGGCTGGCAAAGCCGCGAGATGCTCCAGCGCTACGGCGCCTCCGCCGCCGACGAGCGCGCCCGCGAAGCCCACCGCCGCATGTCGCCGGGCGACCGCTTGTGATTCTTGTCGGATCTCTGGAGCACGCTGTTTCGTCATGGCCCATGTGACACCGAAAGCCGACGTAACCATGCGCATGGGTAGCCGCGAACCGAGCCTCAAGCCACTGGGGCCTCTCGCGAGTGGCTCGAGCGCGGACGTACCGATCGCCGTCAGCGAGGCCTTGTCCTGGCTTCGTCCGCCGGTTGACCTACCGCTGTCTTAGCTTAGGTGCGATGATCACTGGCTCAACAGGAGCCGTCATAGGCGACACGGGTTGGGGGCTGGATGAGGTTGGAGAATCTGACGCTGGGCGTGCGCGTGAGCCAGGCCGTTGTTGCCGAGCGACGAGACAGGAAGCTGTAGCGGGTCTGCTCAGGGCCAGCCGGCCCCAGCTTCCGGCAAGCTCCGCGGTCCTGACGCGACTCCGATAACCTTCTCCATTCCTGCCGCAAGCCCGCCGCCAGACCCCCCTCCCCCTGCATCAAGGAAGGCATGAAATGGTGGAGCAGGATGACGCAGAGGGCCCTGACGAAGCGATCGATGATGCTGTCGATGGAGAAGAGCTACCGTTCCGCTACGCCATAAGCAGCTACGGTGCCGACTACCCCGTGGACGGGCTCGTGAAGCGTCTCACCGAAGGCGCTATATACGTTCCGGACTTTCAGCGCGCGTATGTCTGGTCGCTGCGCGACGCCTCCCGGTTAGTCGAGTCGTTGCTTCTCGGCCTCCCCGTGCCCGGCGTCTTCCTGTCGAAGGAAGAGCAGACTAACAAGTTGCTAGTCATCGACGGTCAGCAGCGACTGAGATCGCTGCAGTTTTTCTACAGCGGCGTCTTCGAGCCTACTAAGCGGGAGCTTGCCCTCGAAGGCGTTCAACCGCAGTTCGAGGGAAAGACATACAGAACATTAGACGCGGAGGACCGGCGACACTTAGACGATGCCATTATCCATGCCACAGTAATGCGGCAGGATGTACCGACGGGCGACGACAGCAGCATCTACCATGTGTTCGAGCGGCTGAACACCGGTGGCAAGGTTCTGTCGCCCCAAGAGATACGCGCCTGTCTTTACCATGGCCCCTTCGAAGATCTGTTGTCGACATTGAACGAAGACCTGAAGTGGCGCGAGATTTTCGGCCGCAAGAACAAGCGCCTTCGGGACCAAGAGTTGATCCTGCGCTACCTTGCTTTGTTCTTCGACCTAGAGAATTACAGAAAGCCCTTAAAGGGCTTCCTCAATGCGTATATGAAGAAGAATCGATTCCTTAACTGGCAGGGTGACCAAGAGGTACATAGAGCGTTCCTAACGCCGATCCATACGATCCATCGTGTCTTGGGCAGACACGCCTTTCGACCTGAGCGTAACCTCAACGCGGCAGTCTTCGACGCCGTGATGGTCGGGTTAGGGCGTGCGTTGGATGACGGAGCCCTTTCTGACGATCGTGTGGAAAAGGGATACCGTAGCCTTCTGGCGAATCCCGATTTTATCGAGGCTACGTCTACTGGAACCTCGGATGAAGACGTCGTTCAGCGTCGGGTAGCTCTAGCAGGCAAGGCCTTTACGGTCGACGCCACCGCATAACGGTGCGGACTAAGCCGCCATGGCACTAACCGGCTTGATCGAAAGCCATCGCAGGAGAATCAATGCTGTCCTGGTACGAGGGGAATCGTTGTCTCTCGACCAGTCCGAGATGCGGGCCGACATGGCCAAGTATGCGTGCGTCCTCACGTCGGGCTTAGTGGAAGTGAGTGTACGAACCTTGCTGAGAGACTGGTGTACTCCTCGCTGTCATCCTATCTCACTCAGATACGTGGATTCGCAGCTGAGGCAGTTTCAGAACCCAAAGATTGGCGTCGTGCTCGACCTGATAGGGAACTTCGACGAAGCGTGGCGGACGATGCTGGAGACCAGGCTTTCGGATGAGCAGAAGGATGCGGTGAATAGCGTTGTAGCAAACCGTCATCGCATCGCCCATGGCGACAATGTTGGTCTCTCTCTGGTCCCAATGAGAAGGTACTTCTACCGTTGCACGGAAGTCGTTGAGCTGGTGGATGAATGTATCCAATAGGGCTCAGCCCCGACGTCGCTGCGGTCGGCACTTGGACCGGTCCCCTTGATTGGACGATGTGCCGACTGTAGGAGGTTGAAGTCACTTAGTGGACCGGGTAGCACTTACTAAGAGGAATGAGGTCAATATGAACTACGTGGTCATGAGTGAGCCGCCTCCAGCGGAGGCGATCAACGAGGCTGCGATGGCAAGCGGGGTGGGACAGTTCTTGCCACTACTGCAGGGTGATCCACCTTCCCCTCCTGTCCGCTTGAAGGTCACACAAACCGCCATTTGGGCTTTTAACGCCGATGGAAGCCTCTACGAGAGGATTGGTTGGGGAGAGATCAATACCGCGACCTTCTCTGAGGAAGGATGGCACCTGACTCCTTGCAGTGGCAGGATCGCGTGCTTCTTCGGGCTAATTGTCAGGTCAGACGACGACGAGGCCTGGGAGCGAGCCATGCGTCGGCCAGGCGTCGTTCTGGCCAATACTTCCGACTGGGAGGGGAAGAAGCGGCGGGGGTGGGAGCGCACGGGTGGAAGGTGCGTGAGGTGCGGCGCGGATATGCCGTTCGACACCATGCCAGGCGTTGAGAGCGCAGCCTTCCCTTATCCGGCAGACGGTTGCGCCTATAGTGACCGAGCGGCGTCCTTTTGCCTTGAGGAGCGCCGTGGGTACCGGGCCCTTATGGAGTGGCGTATTGCCACCAAGCGACTCGTGCATCCGGAATGGCAATCCTTCGCTGATGAGTATGAATAGAACGTTAAACCGCCGCCATCTGCCGAGGCGCTTGAGGAAGAGGAACGCCGTGTTGCAGCTGCACTTGCGGAGTGGGACGAGAGCTGTGGGATGTGTGGCAAGGCAAGGGGCCCTCACGAGGAGTCGTTCGTCTCTGTAACGCCCATCACCTTCGCTGACCAGAGCGGGGACCCAGTCGAACATCTCGACGTCGCTACTTGTGGTCCTTGCTATTACAACCTCCGGGGCAATCTCATCGCGCCGCTGGCGAAGTGGCAGTGGGACCATCAGGGAGGGAAACTGCCAGTTCACCCTCGCGCACAAAGGCTGTACGAGCGCGCCGAAGCTGCTTATCAGCTGCGCCGCCAGCGGGCCGCGGCGGCACCGCGGAAGCGACGGCGCTGGTTCGGTGGCTGAGACGAGAGGCGGTCTCTCTTGCCCGGGGCACGCCGGTATCACGGAGCATGAAATAGTCTAGGGCGTCCTCACAAACTCTGGCGGGTGCGCTGAACCTCCCACCGGGGTTGGTGGGGCCCGGCGTGGCGCCGTCCGGTGGTGCCGGGGTGTTTGTCGGCAGTCGGGGTCGAGCCTGCAGGAGCAGCCGAGGGCCCGGTTGCTTGATGAAACTGGCCCTCGTACGCCCGGGCGTGGTGGAGGGGGAGGACGGGCCAGCCCGGAGCGGGCGTACAGCTGGGCGGCTTGGGCGAGGGTCGGCTGGGTCATGGCGTTCCCTCCTGGGTGTTACAGGGCGAGGTCGATGCCGGGGCGCTCCGGGGCGACCTCGCGCTTCGGAGCTGGTTGGCGAGGGGAAGGCCCGGTGTCCTGCGGGAACGCGTTGAGCGGCTCGCTGCCGGACTCGACATGGGGGTGCAGCGGGTTCCCTTGCGCCCGGTCTGGTTGGGGTCTCATGGGCGTGACTACGCAGCTGTGACACAGGCACCGCCGTGGGGCGGCGGGCGGTGCGGTGCCGTGCTGGGATGAGCGGCTGCCGGTCCGCCTCGTGCTGCAGTTCCTCGCCCTCGCGGCTGGTCCAGTCGGGCTGCTGGTGGCTGGCCAGCGTGTGGGCGCGGCTGGTGGCGATGGCTTGGTCCCAGCCGCTGTCGACGACGGCGTAGATCCGGTTGGAGTACCGCCCGCGGGACAGCACGACGTAGGCGCGTTCGGCGGAGGTGGCCGGGGAGGGGGCGAACAGGCTGTCGTCGACGTCGGCGGCTTGGGACTTGTCGGCGGTGCTGGCGTAGCCGTAGTCGACGTCGGCGCCGGCGTAGCCGCCAG
>WHSQ01000109.1 GCA_009380005.1 Actinomycetota bacterium
GCCCGTCGAGCGCTCGAGGTCGCGTCGCAGCTGGGAGCGCGCTTCGATGCGCTGCTCCTGGCAGACGCCTCCGAGGACGACGCGGCAGGCATCGATGAATGCCTCGAACGGCGTCTCCTCACGGCGGACGGCGGCCACCTCGGCTTCAGCCACGAGATCGCCCGAGCCGCGATCGAGGACGAGATCCAGCCCGTGCGTCGCATCGCCATCCATCGCTCGATCCTCAGGGCGTTGGAGTCGCGAGGCGGAGCCGACACCTCGCGACTCGCGCATCACGCCGCCGCTGCCGGCGACGGCGACGCCGTGATCCGTTACGCGCTCGACGCCGCGAAGCACGCATCCACGATGGGCGCACATATCGAGGCCCGGGTCCACCTGACGAACGCGCAGCGGTTCGCATCGAAGCTCGACGACGCGGCCAGAGCTCGGTTGCTGGGCGACCTGTCGTGGGAATGCCAGCTCACCGACCGGATCGATGACGCGATCGACGCTCGCGAGGAGGCGCTGGAGATCTGGGAACGCCTCGGTGAGAAGAGATTGGTGGGCACCGCCCACCGGATGCTGGCGCGTCTCTACTGGTACAAGGCGATGGACGAGCCGGCGGAGATGCACCAGAGGCTATCGATCGACGTGCTGGAGACCCTGCAGCCGGGACCGGATCTCGCGCGCGCCTACGGAGATATGTCTGGCAGCCACATGGTCAAGAACCGAACCGGGCCCGCGATCGAGTACGCGCGCAAGGCGATCGCCCTCGGTGAGCAGTGCAGCAACGACGAGGTCGTGGCACATGCCCTCAACAACCTCGGTTCTGCGATGGGGATGGGTGATCACTACGACGAGGGCATCGCCCACGTCGAGCACAGCCTGGCGATGTCGCTCGAGGGCGGGTGGTCGGAACACGTCGCACGCGCGTACATCAACGCCACCTCGATGACGCTCCACCGGTTCGACTTCGCACGGGGTGAGAACTTCCTGGAGCAGGGCATCGCCTACGCCGAGGACCGGGATCTCGTGGTCTTCAGCGTTTGCTTGCGGGCGGAGAGGATGAACCTCGATCTCGCGCGGGGGAACTGGGACGCCGCCGTCGCCGAGGCCGTGAGGCTCGACGCGCGGTCCAAGACGAAGCAGATCAGCCAGGCCTGCGCGGCGTACACGGTGGGCGTCGTCGCCGTGCGCCGGGGAGAGCCCGACGCTCGCACCCTCGCGCGAGAGGCGATGGCGATCCTGAGCGAGACCGACGAGTTGCAGCGCAGGATCCCGGTCGCGTCGGTCCTGGCGGAGGAGGCGTGGCTCCGCGGCGACGGTGCGGGCGTGAAGGAGTCGGTCGCGCTGGTCTGGGACCGAGCGCTCGAGCGGGCGTCACCGATCGAGCTCGGCATGCTGGCTTCGTGGCTCGTACGCATCGGCGAGCCCGTCGAGCTCCCGCGGCCGGCCGGCCATCCCTACGACCTGCAGCTCCAGGGCCGCTGGAGCGAAGCCGCGGAGGCGTGGCGCACGATCGGGGCGCCCTACGACATGGCGTGCGCGCTGCTGGAGACGGACGACGTCGCCTCGCTCACCGAAGCCTTCGAGACGTTCGACCGACTCGGTGCGAAACCGGGCGCGACGCTCGCGGCAGGCAAGCTCCGGGAGCTCGGCGCCCGCGTTCCACGCGGCCCCCGTACTGCGACGCGCGATAACGCGGCGGGGCTCACGGCTCGTGAGAGCGAGATCCTGACGCTCGTCGCGGGAGGTCTGACCAACTCCGAGATCGCGAGGGCCCTGTTCATCACCGACAAGACCGTGGAGCACCACGTCTCGCGCGTCCTCACCAAGCTCGGCGCGACGAGCCGCCGCGAGGCGGCGCGTGCGGCCCGGGATATGGGGCTGGTCCTCCAAACATAGGGGACTGCCCCCGATGTGGGGGCCCACCCTCGGCCCCTAGCGTGACCCCCGACAGAAAGGGGTGAGAATGCCGCTGTTCATGGACGTGCACACGATCGACGGAGGCGTAAAGGCCGAGGACGTCGTGGGTGCGCACAAGGCCGACCTCGAGACGCAGGACGCCCACGACGTGAAGTACATGCTACTGGGTCGACGAGTCCGCGGGCAAGATCTTCTGTCTGGTCGAGGCGCCCGACGCCGAGGCTGCGAACACCGTGCACCGTGAGGCGCACGGCCTCGTGGCCCAGGAGATCTACCCGGTCCAAGAGGGTTCCTAGATACACGCGATTCGCGGGCGGGGCTCCACCGGGGCCCCGCCCTCACGCGCGCTCAGCTCGACCGCTCGAGTATCTCCTTGAGCTTCTGAAGGTTCTCGGCCACCGCCTGGCGCACCCTTGGCGCGGCAAGGGGAGCCGTAAGCTTGAGGACACCGGTGGCCTCGAGATCCGCCGTGTTGGTCAGAAGCGTGCCTTCGTCGACGCGCTGGAGCTCATAGGTCAAGGTGCCCTCGAAGGGGCCGAGTCCACCGTGGATGGCAAGTCTTTGGTCCGGTTCGAACTCCGTGACCTGGAAGGTCTCTTCGCTTGGAGAGGGCAAGGAGCGCGTTTGCCGATAGGTCGTACCGACGCCCACGGGACCACCCGACGTCTTCTGCGTCTCGGCGATGGCGTAGTTCCACGTCGGGATGTTCTCGAAGTTCGACAGGTAGGCGAAAACGTCCTGAACCGAGCGCCGGATAGTGATCGAGTTGGAGAAGTGCACCGGCAGTCACCTGCCTCGATGTTCCCGGGGACGTTGCCCTTGAACCACGTCTCGCGCTGACGTAGGGCCGACTCCGAGCTTCCTGGATTATCACCCGGATCGGGCGCTTGCGCCCGATCGCGGGGGCCGCGTTGGCCTCGGGTGGGTATGCGGCGGTCGGGTTCTCACTCTCCAGCCTGTTCCTGCTGGCGGTGGTGCCGCACGTCGCGATGATCGCCTCCGGCCGCCGCGCCCGCGTCGATGTCGCGGCCGCTCCGCCCCTGCCGCCGATCTAGGACGCGATCCTCGGCTCCAAGACCCTCGCGCGGACCCCGACCAGGGGCTCTACGTCATCCGGGGGTCCAGCCGCGGTGCGCGTCCCGGTAGGCGTCGAGCGTGCGCTCATCGAAGAGCACGAGCGTCGCCGTGCTCACCCGCGTGTCGGCGGTTCGCAAGGCATCGACCGCGACCTCCGCGGCGGCGTCGACCGGATAGCCGTACACGCCCGTCGAGATCGCCGGGAACGCCACCGTCTCGGCCCCCAGTTCGTCGGCCACCGCCAGGCACGAGACGTGGCACGCTCGCAGGACCTCGGCATCCTCGGGCCTTCCCTTGTAGATCGGGCCCACCGTGTGGATGACCCAGCGGGCCGGCAACAGCCCCGCGTTGGTGGCGACCGCCTGGCCCGGCGGCAGCCCCTGCGGGTAGCTCTCTCGCAGCACGCCCTGGCACTCGTCGTAGATGCTCGGGCCGCCGGCGGCATGGATCGCTCCGGCGACGCCCGCTCCCGGTTGCAGCTGGCTGTTGGCTGCGTTGACGAGCGCGTCGACCGACTGCTGCGTAATGTCTCCGAGCGTGAACTCGATATCCATACCGTTACCCCCGGGCCCTCTCGATCCCCCATTGTGCCCGCGCTCGTCGCCGGGCGCAGTTCGGCGCGTTCGGTCAGTGCCGTTCTCTCTCACGCGAACGCCTCAAGCTCTCCGCGGCCGCCTCGTTGCCGAAGTTCTCGATCGCCCAATCGATCAGGGTGCCGACCGCTCGCCCCACCACCACATAGATGAGCCACGCCAAGACGAGGGCGAGCACGATCCCGCCGATCACCGCGACGGCGATCAGTTCCACGTCAGTTGAGGTAGAGCCGGCGCCGCGTCGGCCGGGAGATCCGGCCACCGCTGCGGCGTGGATCCTCGGCGTCGGTGAGTTCTCGAACCAACTTGATGGTCTCCACAGACCCCTCCCTTCCCGTGGTCTCCCATCATGAAGAGGGGGTGTGACAAAGCGCGCTTTCATGACCCGGGCGCGGCCGTGCGAGCGAACCGCGCACCGGGCTGTTACTTCATCGGGCGTCCCCTGTGCTCGGGCGGGCCGGGCTCGGACGGCCGTCCCCGGTGGCCGGGACGGGGCTTTTCGTCCTCACCGTCCGTGGCCCCCGCCAGCCGGACCAGGAACAGCCCCTCGCCGATCCCGCTCACGGCGATGGTGCCGGACTCGAAGTAGGGGTAGTTCGACCAGGTGCCATCGAACGTCGGGTTGCTGTGCCACGGGTAGGTGTCGAAGAACCCAACCGGCTCGAGCCGGGGGTCGGCCGCATCGTCGACGGACGTGACGTCGAGAACGCGCAGCCCGCTCGTGTAGTTGGACTGGTAGACGCGCCCGTCGTGGACGTAGTTGTTGTGGTCGATCGAGCGCGTCTCGTGGAAGTGCTCGAAGTGGACCTTGGGATCCTCGAGGTCGGTCACGTCGAAGACGATCGTGCGCGTGTTCGTCTTGTGCGTCGTTTCGTCGAGCTCGTCGTTGGCCAGCAGGTAGGCCTGGTCCTCGGTGAGCCACCCCTGGTGCGCGTAGGAGACGTTCGGGTAATCCGTCACGGCCACGGTCACCGGGTTCGTCTTGTCGGTGACGTCGGCGATGACGAGCTTGTCCTCGGCCGAGTTGAAGCAGATCTCACGGCCCGTGTAGCGCTGGTCGGGGCCCTCGTAGATCACGCACTGCGTGTCGTGGACGTAGGCGGCCGGAGAGTTCTCTTCGACCGGTCCCCCGACCGAGCGGCCGGCCGTTCCCGGACCGCCCTCCTCCAGGTAGCAGCCCGCGAACGTCGGGTTCTTCGGGTCGCGGATGTCGACCATGTGCAGGCCCGACAGGCACTGGTCGGGCGCGACGATGCCCTCGTTGCCGCCGACGATGTAGGCGAAACCGCTGTCCTCGTTGATGGCGACGTTGTGCGCTGCAACGTTTAGCGGGTACCTGGCATCGGCATCCCACTCCTGCGGCTCGCTCACGTCCCGCAGCCGCGTGAGGTCGAAGACGCTCATCCCGTGCGGCTCGGACTCGCTAACGATGAACGCGTGATCCTCGTAGACCTTGATGTCGTGCCAGATCTCCTGCAGCGCCGCGGGGTTCGGCAGCTCGCCGAGGTAGACGGGGGTGGTGGGGTCGGTCACGCGGAAGAACGCAGTGCCGTTGGTCTTGCCCATCATGACGTACTCGTCACCGGTCTCGGGGTCGGTCCAGCCCCACAGGTCGCTCACGCCGGCGCCGTTGAACTCCTCCTGCGGGACGAACGAGAGCAGGTCGACGCCATCACACTCGAAGGGGCCCGCCATGCCGTTCTCGCACGGCACGTCCGACAGCGCCTCCAGAGGCTCCTGGGTGTTGGTCAGGGTCGCGTTGGCCGTGCCTTCGATAGCCGCGTCCCGCACCGCGAGGGCTTGCTCGGTTCGCCAGATCTCGAGCGCCGGGATGTCGGCGGAGACCGCGGTTGCGTTCGTCTGCGGCTCCTCTTCCTCTCCGGGGATCTGGACGAACCCGATCGCTCCCGCGTGCTGAGCGGCGCGGACCTTCTGGAGGAAGGTGAACGTGGGGCACTGGTCGGCCGGGTTCGTGGCGCTCTCCCTGGAGTCGACGAGCGCGATGTT
>WHSQ01000010.1 GCA_009380005.1 Actinomycetota bacterium
TTGAACGTCCACACGACGTCGGGGAACCGCTTCTCCAGCGCCGACTTCCCCATCAGCCCCAGTGACTTCAGCCAGTTGGTCACCTCATTGCACCCGCGCCCGTGGCCCCGGATCGAACGCGCGGTATAGGTGACCCCGAAGCGGCTCACGACACATGACTCGAACTCTTCATACACGCACCGTTCGAAGTCTTCGACGATCACCGGGTCGACGTTGGTGAAACGCGGGAGGCCTCCCGTTAACCCGCCTTCGGCGATGAAGTAGGCGAGGAGGCGGATACGGTCGGAGCTCCAGTCGCAGTCGCCGAACACGGGAACCTCCCGGGGCACGGCGATGCGATCTCCGACCTCGAGCTCCGAAAGCGGGGTCCAGCCCCCAACCTTCAGGAAGGGATGGTTGTCGGTCGCGACGATGGTCCGGCCGCTCCGAGTGGTGAGGCGCCAGCACTCGCGTTGCCCGTTCGGGACCCAATCGGTTACCTCGGTCTCGACGACGGAACCATCCGCAGCCACGTTCATGATGCGGAGAGACCTGCGCTCGACGAAGTCCTTGATCGTGATGCGCTCGCCCGTTCGAGGATCGTCGATCAACGTCGAGCCGCGCAGGCATTTGCCCATCGAAGGCCGGGCGGCCACGATCACGAGGTTGGCCGGTTGGAAGCCCGTGGTTATCTCGTCGAGATCGTGGAACCCGGTCGTCACGCCGGTGATCGGCTCGCCGCGCTCGTACAGCGTCTCGATGTCGACCATCGCTTCCGTCAAGAGCCCGCGCAACGGCGCCACGTCGCCGCGCAGACGGCGGTTGCCGACCTCGTAGATCAGCTCTTCGGACCGGTCGACGGCCTGGGGCACGTCGTCGGGCAGCGAGAAACCGATCTCCTGGATCTCGTTGCCCGCCGACACGAGACGGCGCAACATCGCGTGCTCGTCGACGATGCGAGCGTAGTGCGCGGCCGACGAGGCGGTCGGATACGCCTCGAGCAAACCGTGGATGTAAGGCTTGCCGCCGATCCCCTCGAGGTGACCGCGCCGGGTGAGCTCGTCGGCGACGGTGATCGCGTCGACCGGCTCACCCTTACCGAACAGTCCGAGGATCGCCTCGTAGATCGTTGCGTGAGCAGGCTTGTAGAAGTCCTCGGGATCGAGGATCTCGAGGACGTTGGCGATGGCTTCCCGGGACTCGAGCATGGCGCCGAGCACCGATTGCTCGGCATCGAGGTTGTGCGGCGGGATCCGGTTGGACCGCACCACCCGAGGAAGACTCTGGACCACCGCCGCCTCCTATCGAACCCATGTTCGCCTACGGGTCAACAACCTATGGGTGGGATGCGACAGGAAAGTTGGGCTCGTTCCCCCCCGGAGTCGCCTCGGGCACGCTACGTCTGGCCGCCTGTTGAAGGGAACCCATCCCAAGCTGTTGATAGGGCTGTGGGAGAGGTGGACAACGCGACGATCCGAGTGGACGCGAGGCAGCTCTCGGTCGAAGACGTCCTGCTCAGGGAGCGGGAGGCCTGTGGACGATCTCTTACCTGGCGATTCGTCCCGCGCGAAGAAATCTTCACTGATGGCCTCGGCCGATGAGACCCGTTAGCCAGTCCGAGCAGCAACGCCGGCCGGAGGCCCCGCATCACCCTTCGAGCGCGTCATGAACCACCTATATGGTGGCTGACGGCGCGTTCGAGTGGTCCTCGGGAAGAGCGGGGCCGCTCGACGGCGGATAACGCCGGGCCGGCCCGAAGACCGTTAGCGCGGCTCAGGCGGTCTCTTCTTCGTCTTCCTCGTGGGCGATGACCTCGACCGACACCTGGGCGTTCACCTCTTCGTGCAGGTGGATCTCGACCTCGTAGCGGCCGAGCTGCCGGATCGGGTCGTCCAGGCGCACGTCGTGGCGATCGATCTTCTCTTCGAGCTGATCCTCGACCGCGCGAGCGATGTCGGCCTTCGTGACCGAGCCGAACAGGCGCCCGCCGTCGCCGGCTCGTGCCGAGATGTACACCGGGGAAGCGCCCAGCAACGCGACCTTGGCGGCCGCCTCCTCGCGCTGTTTGCGGTCGGCCTCTTCACGGGCACGGCGCATCTGATCCGCCTGCCGGAGCGCGCCTTTCGTCGCCACCAAGGCCATGCCCTTCGGGACGAGGTAGTTGCGGCCGTACCCATCGGCGACGGTGACCACGTCGCCCTTGTAACCGAGGTTGTCCACGTCTTTCGCCAGGATGACCTTCACGTCCTCGCCCCTATCTCGCCGTGTATGGCAGCAACGCCATCTCGCGGGCGTTCTTCACCGCCGTCGCGACGAGTCGCTGGTGTTGAGTGCAGTTGCCGGTCACTCGACGGGCCCGGATCTTGCCACGCTCGCTCATGAACTTCCGCAACAGAGCGACATCCTTGTAGTCGACGTAGTCGACCTTGTCCTTGCAGAACTGGCAGAACTTCTTCTTGCCCTTCCGCTGGGTATCGCGTTTCGGACCCCGCCGGTCCCGATCCCTGTCTCTCGCCATCCTCTAGAAACCTCCATCCTCCGCCGGAGGGCTGCCGACCGGAGCCGGGGCTCCCCAGTCGCCGCCGCCGCCGCCGGAAGGGGCCGAGCCCCGGGTGGAACGCTGCGATTTGGTCACCTGCGCGGTGGCCCACCTCAGCGAGGGTCCCACCTCGTCCACCTGGATCTCGAACGAGGACCGCTTGTTCCCGTCGTTGTCTTCCCACGAACGCTGCTGGAGACGGCCGGTCAGAACGACGCGGGTGCCCTTCTGCAGGCTCTCGGAGACGTTCTCCGCCATGTCACGCCAGCAGCTGCAGCGGAAGAAACCATCGAGCTTGTCTTCCCACTGTCCGCTCTGGCCCTTGAACCGCCGGTTGACGGCGACCGTGAAGTTCGCCACCGCGGCACCGTTGGGAGTGAAGCGCAGCTCTGGATCGTCCGTGACGTTGCCGACGATCGTTACGGTGTTGTCTGCCATCTGTTTGCTCCTATCTCTACTCGGGCCGAACGATCTTGCCGCGCACGTACTCGTCGGCTATCTGGAAGATCCGATTCAGGCGCTCGACCGATGTCTCCGGCGCCTTGAAGTTGGCTATGAAGTAATAGCCCTCTTTCAGATGCTTGATCTCGTACGCGAAGCGTCGGATGCCCCAGCGATCCACGCTGGATACCTCGCCTCCGGTCTCCGAGACCGCGTCGACGAACCGATCGACCGCCTTCTGGATGTCGCCCTCTTCCAAGCGCGAATCCACGATCACCATGGCCTCATACGTGGGCATCTATCCTCCTCTGGACTCGAGCCGGACTATCCGGCCTCCGAGGCTCGGCCCGCCCAGCCGGACGGTTGACGAGCAGGGGACACGAGTTCAACAACGCAACAAGTGCTTCGTCATGCTAGCACCTCCATTCCCGGCGCAGCCTGGGCATGCGGCCCGCTGGGAAGGCTAACGAGAGGGTGCGACAAGAATGTCGCGGGGCTCGGGTTCGAGCGGCTGGGGTTCGATCCGATCGCCCGCGCCGGGTGGGTCGGCGTCCCGCGCTCGAAGGAACACGACGAACAACAGGGCGAGCAAGATGGCGCGAGCCCAGATCCCGCCGATCATCAGGCGCTTGGCGGCGGTCAGGTCCTGATCCAGATAGACGAAGTCGTAGAACCACCGGAAGACGCCCACGTAGACGGCCAGGTCGGCAGCGGCGTAGGCGACCCACCAGCCGATGTGCACGCGCAACAAGACGAAGAAGGGGAGCAGCCACAGCGTGTACTGCGGCGAGTGCACCTTGTTCCACAGCATGAACGCGGCCAGCATCGCGGCACACACGGCGATGCCGGGGAACGAGCCGTTATCACTCATCCGAGTCCCGGCAACGATCGCGACGAGGAAACTGAGAGCTATGAGGACGCCGGTCCAGAGGTTGAGGGCGGCGGGGGTTGCACCCGGGACCGCTAACTGCCACATGTTGTCGAAGTTCGGCCCTCGCTGGGAATGGAAGGCGTAGGTCGCCCACCACCCGGGCGGGCTCATCACGAAGAAAGGGAGGTTCACTGCGATCCACGTCCCCGCTCCGATCCCCACCACGCCCAGAGCGCGGCCGCGAGATCGCGCCGACCAAAGCTCGAGCGCAAGTGGCACCAAGAAGACGAGTGGATAGAGCTTGAGCGCGCCGCCAAGTCCGAAGAGCACCGCGGCCGTTTCGTAACGCCGTTGTCGCCAGGCCCACAACGCTCCGACCGCAGCGGCGACCACGAGGAGATCCCAGTTGTGGAACGCGTACAGGACGAGCGCCGGTGCCGCGGCCCACAGCAACGCGCGCCGGCCGCCCATCCGCGCCAGCGTGCGAGCCGTCCAAACGGCGAAAGGCGCCAGCAGGACGGCGCTGACCACCAGGTAACCGTTCGAGCTCTCCGCGAACAACCCGGCGATCCACATGAACAGGCCCGTGAGAACCGGGTACTCGATCGCGCCGTCGGCGAGCTCCGCCCCGCCCGCTCCGGCTCGCAGCTCTCCGTCTACGTAGGGGAAGTGCGTCTCGACCTCGCGGGCCTCGTAGAGGGGCTGGATGTCGTTGTAGCAGAGACGCGAGTGCTGGCGGCCGTCGAACCCCGCCAGGCACTGCGCCTTCAGGGCGAAGCCGGCGCCGAGCGCCACCACGCAGACGAGCGTGACCAGCCCGACCAGACCGAGGCGCCGGGGCCCGGTCGCCCGGGATCGGGTTACGGGTCACCCTCCCCGAGCGGGACCGAGTGGTCCGGCGACGGTGTGGGCGAGGGCGTGGGCGTGGGCTCCGGCGACGGCGGGGTGGGCGTGGCCTTAGGGGTCGGTTTGGGCTTCGGCGTCTTCGTGGGGGTCGCGGTCGGGACCGGTGCGGGGGGCGGCGCGGCGTTGATGGTCTCGTCGGGCAGGTCCTTGGGGATCGGGAAGTCCTTGACCGCCAGGTTCCGGACCGCTTCGGTCATGTAGGCCGCCCAGATCCGCGCCGGGAACGATCCTCCCGTCGCTTCGATCCCGTGCACCGGACGGCAGGCGACGGGGTCCGAGCAATAACCCATCCGGGGCACGATGTCGTCGTTGGTCCCGAACTTCTTGTCGGGCCCCTTCTCCGCCGGGTAACCCATCCACACGACCGTCGCCAGCTGCGGCACGTACCCGCCGAACCAGGCATCCTTGTTCTCCTGCGCGGTCCCGGTCTTGCCGGCGACCGGACGCCCGATGTTCGCCGCCGTCGCCGTCCCTCCCTCGACGACGTGAGTCAAGCTCTGATTCAGAACGTCCGCCGAGTTCTGATCCACGACCCGCTGCATCTCGGCGCCCTCGATCTCGTCGCAATCCGCTTCCTTGGCATCGAAGTACTCACGGATGCAGTTGCCTTCAGCGTCTTCGATGTACAGGACCGGCGACGGTTTCGGTAGCCTGCCCCGGCCGGCGAAGGCTGCGTACGCTCGGCCCATCTCCAACGGCGTGACGGGCAGGGTCCCCAACGACAGCGAGCAGACGGGAGCGATATCGCGTTCGGATGACGAGCCCTCACGGTCGAACTCGAAGTCCTCCAGAAGATCGGCGACCTTCTTGGGCCCGACCTCGACGATCAGTTGAGCGAAAACCGTGTTGACCGAATTCGTCGTGGCCTGATCGAGGTCGATCGTGCCGAATGAGCTCCCCCCATAGTTCTCCGGCTCCCAGTTCTCCCCGTTGTTGTCACACCGATCGTCTTCGATCTCGAACGGACTGCGGCCGCTGAACCGCGAGTCCGGAGAGATGTTCTCCTCGATCGCGGTCAGCAACGTGAACGGCTTGAATGCCGAACCCGCGTGGCGGCCGGGATAGTCCGTCGCATAGTTGAATCCTCGAGCCCTCTTGATGTTGTCGTAGTGGCCGCGGCTGCCGACCAGGGCGATGACCTGACCCTTAGGCGTCATCGACACCAACGCGGCCTGGGGATCCACCGCTTCGGTCAGTTGCGAATCGACCGCATCCTCCGCGGCTTGCTGCAGGTCCATATTGATCGTCGTATGGATCTTCCAGCCGCACGAGTAGAGACACTCGCGCAGATCCTCATCCTGCTCGAGGTAGCGGCGGAGCCACTCGATGAAGTAGGCGGCCTCCTGCTTCCTCTCCACGGAACCCGGGCCGAGGTTCAACTTCACGCGCCTTCTCGTGGCCCGCTTCAACTGTCGCCCATTGATGTAGCCCTCGCTGTGCATCCGATCGAGCACGAGGTCGCGTCGACGGCGCGCCGTCGCCTGATCCTTGTCGGGCTGGTAGGACTCAGGAGCCGGGATGATGCCGGCGAGGAACGCCGCTTGCGGCAACGTCAGCTCGCGGGCATGCCGATCGAAATAGGTGCGAGCGGCCGCCTCTATGCCGTATGCGCCGCGCCCGAAGTAGATCGTGTTGAGGTAGAAGTTCAAGACCTGTCGTTTGGAGAAGCGACGCTCGAGCTTGATGGCGAGGATGGCCTCTTTGACCTTGCGGCTCACCGTTCGCTCCGGGTTACGAAGGATCGCCACCTTGACGTACTGCTGCGTGATGGTCGACCCTCCTTGACTGATACGGCCCCCGCGGAAGTTCTGCCACGCCGCTCGCGCGATGCCTTTCAGCGACACGCCATCGTGCTCGTAGAAGTCCCGATCCTCGGCCGCGATGACCGCCTGACCGACGTGATCGGGCAGCTCGTCGAGCTCGTCACGAGACAGGAGGAACCGCCGGACCTCGTCTGCGTAGAACCCGATCGGCTCGCCGTTGCGGTCGAAGATCTCCGCCGAAGACGTGATCTGGATCTGGGACGGGAGCTTGATCTCCGCGAACGCGTAGGTCACGACGAGGACGCCGAGCCCGACCACGATCGCGAACAGTGGCAGTAGCCACCCGAACCGCAAGAGCAGCCGCTGGAACCGGGACTTGGGGCGCGACCTCTTGCGGTCGCTCTTTCGCTTCCTCCTGGCGTCCCGACCCATGGTCGGAGTCTAGGGGGCGCTCGGACATAGTCACGGTTTCGCAGCCGCTCGGATCCCGATGCGCAAGCCACCATGTGTTCGGCCCCCGAAGCCCCCGGCTCCGAGGGCATTACACCGGGTTTCCCAAGCTAAGGGCTCGGCACGAAGAGGTAAACCGCACGCCGACTCATGGGCAGGCCTCGCCGCGGCAATCCTTGTAGCGCTCCACGGCTCGTCGTAGGCGATCCACGCCGCCCGGGTGGACGGACGACCCCGGCGCGAGCAGGTTGTTCAGCTGCCATGGGTCCTCCACGAGGTCGTAATACTCCTCGAACGTGACGTTTCCATCCCCCTCCACGTACTGCACGTACTGCGCGGTGCGCGTGCGGATCGATCTCCAGGACGGAGTATCGAAGACCTGGTAGCGGTGGTACTCGAGCAGTATGCGATCGCGGTTCCATTGATCGAGCAAGGACCGGCCGTCGAGAGGAACGCCGGGAGCGGGTTGGGCACCGGTCGCGTCGACGATCGTGGCCGCGATGTCGACGTTGAGCGCCATGCGATCGTCGGGACCCGTTGGAACGTGGCCCGGCCACGTCATCAGGAACGGCACCTGAACAGAACTCGTGTAAGGAACGGTCTTGTTCCCGTAACCGAACTCCCCCCACAGGAGTCCGTTGTCTGAGATGAAGAAGGCGAGCGTGTCGTCGAGCTGGTCGGTCCGTGCCAGCACATCGTGCACGCGCCCGATCAGGTCGTCTACCGACATGAGCGTACGCAGCTGATCCGCTCGCCTCCTCTTCGCCCTCTCCAGATCCGCGGCAGGCAACTGCCTGATTAACGGTGGCTTGTCGCTCCGATCGTCGCCGACCGAAGGGTTCCCTTCCCAAGGCGGTACGTCGGCATCCGCGTATCGGGGTTCGGGGATGGTCGGTCCATGGGGTGCGATCGGTGCGATCGTCAGGAACCACGGCTCCGGTCCAGTATCGGTGAGGAAGTCAACCGCCTTCTTCCGCATGAAGGACGTCGCGTACGTAGTGATGCTCCGCGTCTGCCCGTCGACATTCCAGTCACCGCCCTCGTAGGGCCAGTCCTTGGGGACAACGTAGTGATCGAAGTGCGGTGGGTCGTAGGTGACCGGAAGCGCGTTGAGATACTTGCCGATGATGGCGGTCGTGTAACCGGCATCCTGGAGATAGGCCTGCATCGAGTACCGGTGCTCGAACTCACGACTATGGAGATTAGTCAGCACACCGTGGTTGTGCATGTACCTGCCGGTGAAGATTGAAGCCCTCGAAGGACAGCAGAGCGGCGTGGTCACGAATCCGGGCGTGAACTCGGTGCCATTTCGCCGGAACCAGCGGCGGACCTCCGGCATGACGCTGAGCGTTTCGATCCGCTGATCGTCTGTGACGATCAGCAACACGTTGGGCCGCTCCCCTCGCTCCCTCTCGCGTCGGGCCGTGCCCTCATCGGGGGTGCATGCCCAGAGACCGGCCGCCACGATCAGAGCGATGCAAAGGGCTCCCGATGCCCGGGAGGACGCTCTAAACACGATCCTCGGGGATCCTCGCTGCGCTGGCCGCTTCCGTGGTCCCCTCGCTGCGGGAGCGGGATCGAAGGAACTCCTGGACGCGTTGCAGCAAGGTCGAAGCGCCGATGGCTCCCGCGACCCCCAGGAGCGGCACGGCAGGAATCACGTACCTATAGTGGTACGCGGCGAAAGTAGCCGGGAATAGCAGTAGGGCGGAGCCCGCCACGGTGAAGAGTAGTGACTCCGGACGCACGTCGCGTGCGCCGTCGGGACGTCGCCAGATGGCTCCGAGGATGCCCAAGAGAGCCGCGAGGCTCAGGAGTAGGCCGGAGGAATACACCATCATCTGGTAGGAGCGCAGGAAGTCGGCCCGCCGCTCGTCCAAGTCGAAGGTCTCGTCGATGCCGTACTGGGGTGGAGGGGAGCCGTCCGACTCACGGAACGCCGGCGCGACTCCCTTCACCTCCGACATGTCCACGAAGAACTGCCACCGCGTGACCCGGATGGGCTCCTGCTCATCCGGGGTTCTCCACGCGAAGAACCTGAGGAAGTCCCCCGACACCGCACGGGCGTAATCCAACGGCTGCCTGAGGATGAAGCGCCGGGTGAAGGAACCGACGACTTCTCCCTTATCCACCCCCGGTGGGACCTCGAACGACCTTAGCGGGGTGTTCCTGCTCCAGATGTTGTAGCTGGGTTGACGTTCCGAAACGGGCGTGTCAATGCAGAGTTGGCGCTCTAGCTCCGGTAGATCGACCCCTCGACAGTCCGCGAACGTCGCCACCTTGCCGTACAGGACGTAGCTGCCTCGATTCGTGAGGGTCGAGGCCCCCGTCACCGATCGCTGCCATAGGAAGTATCCGAACAGAGCCACCGCGAAACCGACCCCCACCGAAACGATCCGCAACCATCCCACCCGGCGGATGAGAACGTAGATCAGAACGACGGGAAGGAGGGCGACGCCGGCGAAACGCGTGCCCATGGCGAGACCGATGAGCCCTCCGGCCACCGGATACATCCAGACGGTCCCGCGCACCGACCAAGCCACGAGGAGGAG
Organism: Actinomycetota bacterium; assembly: GCA_009380005.1. Classification (GTDB taxonomy): domain Bacteria; phylum Actinomycetota; class CADDZG01; order CADDZG01; family WHSQ01; genus WHSQ01. The sequence goes on from WHSQ01000010.1 coordinate 9,502, forward strand.
CGATCCCACGATCAGGCTCTCGAAGAGAGCCTCGGTCAAGATGTGCTGCTCCAGGTTCAACTGGTAGCCGTCGAGGAGGAGAGGGGCGGGACCCATGGCAGCGACGATAGGCCCTATCCCTAAGCGCAACAGCAGGAGGTACAGCCCCAGGGCCATCAGGAGGCCCAGGGTGTGTTGAGCGGCGGTAGCCACGGCCAGGGACCCCACCCAGATGGCGGGCTTTAGGAACAGAGCATAGAACAGCGGATGCCAGGTGTCGGGGTTCGTTCCGCGCGAAGCGACGTTCAAGTAGGCGGTCGTGTCCCCAAGCAGGAGGATCGCGGGCCGGTACGCATTCCAGGCGATCACCCTAAGACTGAGCCCCACGGCGAAGATCAGGGCGAACAGCCAATGCGAACCGATGCTCGTGGTGAGATATCGGATCGGCCCCTTCGACCCAGCGGCAGGCGAGTCCGGGGTCGTTCGGCGCTCCGGTCCCTTCACGCGAGGAATACGAGCGCACCTTGGCACGGGCGAAGTTGCGGTAGCGATCGAATAGGACGTCGATGGCTCGGTCGCTCCCGGAACGCGATGTCGTCAGCAGCTCGTTGTCGCCGAGTTGGTACAGATCGACGTGGCCCGTCGGGCCGTGCCTCGCCCCTCATATAGCTCCCAATCCACGGGTCGACCGCTTACTGCAGCAGGCGCCACGCTTCGGTACGGATCTCGGAACGACTTTACGAGTCGCCCGAAACGTCCAATCGGAAGCTCGACGTTGCTACGGGAACCGCCCCGATGAAGAACGAACGATGGAAGAACCTATCACTTTGGCTCGGTCTGGGAAGCTGAACTTGTTTGAGGCAGCGAACGGCTTCTCTCTGTGTCTTGCCTTCGGCTCGCTTGCGGGCGACGTCTCGAGCGGGAACTCTACGCCGATCCCGAAGCCGACCTCAACGCTCGATGGTGGGACCTTGGTCGAGCGGTTCCAGCTGGTCACGCGACCCCCCAGTGAGCCGCCCCGGATTGGGCCGCCAAGATCCACGTTGCCGCGACCCCGCCTACTAACAGAACTACGTGCTCGGAGACATGCTCGGCAGCACAGCCGCCGGCGATCGCGATCACCTGGCCGGGGATGAGACCTGTGACGAGACCGGTAACAAGGATCGACCCCGCGGCGCGGGCGGCGGCGCAGAAGACCGGCGCGGTTGGTTCAGCCCTGCTCGCTGTGGCCGGGTTGCCGGCGACCCCCGTTCGTCGAACCTCGCCGCCCGACGACCGCCCCACCGGAGAAGAGACGCCCGGCCGTATAGGCCCGGATCAGGTGGTTCCAGGAGCAATCGATGCAGACCTCGACGACGTAACAGGTGAACTGGTCGTGATCACGGGCGAGCTCATCGAGCCACTCCGGTGGATAGACCACGCGGCCGTTGTTGCGCTTGAGATCCTCGCCGTATACGTAGCTGACCGTCCTCAGGCTCTCGTGCGAGCAGACGGGGCAGCGACCGTCCCGCTCCTCGCCGATGTTCCGCCCCGCTCGGAGGAGCTCTGGATGTGCGTCGCAGACGTCGGTCGTCGCCAGCGTCCCCCGGCGCAGGGCCGAGAGGACGGACCGGCGGGCAAGCGTGTAGTCGACCACGGGGCCCGACGTGCGGGGCGGGTCCGCAGGATCGAACGAAGTACCCGAAGGCGCCATCCGAGGATGGTACGCCCGGCCGGAAAGCGGGGGGCTATCCCGATCCCCGGAGGTGTGCTTTACTATCGTTCTGATATATCGTTTCGATATATCGTGGTGATACTGGTACCGATCCCCTTGGAGTGACGAAGTATGAAGCAGGCTGGGATGTTGGAGCTCCCCGTGCTGGGCCTCCTCAAGGAACGGGAGATGCACGGCTACGAGCTGCGCAAGCAGCTGGGGGCCATGCTGGGCCCCTTCTGGCAGGTTTCGTGGGGATCGCTCTACCCGACCCTGAGGCGCCTCGCCAGGGCCGGAGCCGTCGAGAAGCTCGAGACCGAGCAGTCCAAGCCGCGCCGCACCCGCTCCACGCGCGCGAAGGGTGCCAGGGCGGCATCTCGAGCGGCTCGGGCCACGACCAAGACCACGCTTACGACGGGTCGCCGCAAGAACGTCTACCGGATAACCCTCGCCGGCGACCAGCTCTTCACGACGCTGCTGGAGGAAACCGCTGCCGCGGTCGATGCCGAGCACTTCACCCTCAAACTCGCATTCTTCCGTTACCTGAAGCCCGAGATGCGCCTCGCCCTTCTGGAGAGAAGGCGCGCGTACCTCATGCAGAAACTGAACGAATTCAGGGAGAACCTCAAGCAGTACCGGGAGCGCATGGATAGCTACGCGCTCTCGTTGCAGAACCACGACATGGCTACAACCGAGAGCGACATCGCTTTCATCGACGAGCTCATCAACAGGGAGCGCACGGTCGAGCTACCGCGCCCCAATACGTCCCAGGTGTAACGGGACCAATCGCAAGGGGGAGAGGAATGTCGAAGATCCGAGTAGGCGTCGTGGGAGTGGGGAACTGTGCGTCCTCGCTGATCCAGGGCGTCGAATACTACGCGAAGGCTCGCAGCGATGAACGGGTCCCTGGGCTGATGCACGTAGACATCGGCCCCTACCACGTGTCGGACATGGAGTTCTCGTGTGCATTCGATGTCGACGCTGCGAAGGTCGGCCTCGATCTCTCCGAGGCCATGTGGGCCGAGCCCAACAACACGGTTAAGTTCTCCGACGTCCCCGAACTCGGAGTCGAGGTACTTCGCGGTCATACCTACGACGGCCTCGGCGCTTACTACCGCGAGGTCGTGACCGAATCGGAGCTACCTCCCGTCAATGTCGCCAAGGTACTGCGCGAGACGCAGACCGACGTGTTGATCAACTACCTACCCGTCGGTTCGGAGCAGGCCGGTCGCTTCTACACCGAGCAAGTGCTCGAAGCCGGGGTCGGATTCGTCAACTGCATGCCGGTGTTCATAGCCACCAACGAGGACTGGGCACACCGGTTCACCCAGAAGGGTATTCCGATCATCGGCGACGACATCAAGAGCCAGGTCGGCGCGACGATCAGCCATCGCGTCCTCTCGAAATTGTTCGAGGATCGGGGCGTGGTCATCGACCACACCTACCAGCTGAACTTCGGCGGGAACATGGACTTCATGAACATGCTCGAGCGCGAACGGCTGAAGTCCAAGAAGATCTCGAAGACACAGTCGGTCACCTCACAGATCACCGCCGGGATCGATGCCGACGACATCCACATCGGGCCGTCGGACCATGTCCCGTGGTTGAAGGACCGCAAGTGGGCCTACATCCGGCTCGAGGGTCGCGAGTTCGGAGACGTGCCTCTCAACATCGAGCTCAAGCTCGAGGTCTGGGATTCGCCGAACTCGGCAGGGGTCGTGATCGACGCCGTCCGCTGCGTGAAGCTCGCGCTCGATCGAGGCCTGGGTGGCCCCCTCTTGGGACCCAGTGCCTACTTCATGAAATCGCCTCCGGTTCAGTACGACGACGGTGAGGCACGCGACATGGTCGAGGACTTCATCGCCGGGGAAGCCGCGCCGGGGGTCGAGGTCACCGGCAACGGCAACGGGCATCGTTCCTTCTCTCTCGAGATGGACCCCGCGCTCCGGCGCGACCGTTAGACCACGAGCAGCCGAACCGGGGGCCGGGTAGAACGGGCCCATGCAAACCCTCAGTGATGCGCGTCGGCTCCTGGGAGCCGAGCGGGACTTCCGGGTCCTGCTGAGTTCCCAGTTCATCGCACAGGCGGCGGACGGGATCGCACAGGCGGCCTTCTACGCGGCGCTCCTCCTGGAAGACCCGCTCGAACAGGGGACGCCGGGCAAGATCCTGGGCCTCTTCGCCCTGACGCTGCTTCCCTACTCGGCGATCGCCCCGTTCCTGGGGGTCTTCGTCGACCGGTGGAGCCGGCGGTCGGTTCTCGTGGTCTCGAACGCTTCCCGCGCCTTGCTGTTGATCACGTTGCCACTGTGGTCTCGGGCGCTCCCCGGCGACATCGAGCTGTTCATCGGCATCCTTGCACTACTGGGCCTCGGTCGCCTGTTCTTGACGACCAAGGGTGCCGTCCTTCCGGTCGTCGTCCACGAACACGATCTCTTGGAAGCAAACTCGATATCCGGTGGGGGCGGCATGCTGAGTGCGTTGTTCGGCGGCGTGATCGGCTTGGCTCTCGTGGCCGGGATCTCGGCCGACTCCGTCTTCTTCGCCGCCGGCTTGGCGTACGGCGCAGCCGCATGGGTAGCGCGCCGCCTCTCCTCCCCTCTCTCACATGCGCACCAGCACGTGCCGCGGCTGAGCCAGGCCATCCGGGACGTTGCGGTGGAGCTGGGCCAGGGCGTGTCTGAGATCTGGCGCCGCGCCGGCGTCCGGCTGCCGCTGGTCTCCATCTTCCTGCTGCGCACCGTAGGGATGTTCATCGCCGTCGCGGCGATCCTGTTGATCAAGAGAGAGTTCCCGGATCGAGCGGACGAGCTCGGTCGTATATCGATCAGCGGTCTCGCCCTGGGTAGCGCCGGCGCGGGAGCGCTCGTGGCAGCCCTGACGGCTCCTTTCCTGGGTCACAGGTTCAACAAGCCCCAGCTGATCATCGTCGGCTACGGGGTCTCCGGGATCGGCATCACGGCCCTGGGCGGGATCCAGCACGTCGCTGCGATCCTGTTCCTCACCGCCATCGGTGGTTACGGCACGTTCGTATCGAAGGTCGCCACCGATGCCCAGGTTCAGGAGGTTCTTCCCGACGAGTACCGAGGCCGGGCCTTCTCCTTCTACGACATCCTCTACAACCTGGCCAGCGTCGCCGCGGGCGCGGTGATGGTCGCCGCCGGGGACGCCTCGTTGCGAGCCACACTGGTGTGGACGGGGATGATCACGCTGGCACTGGCCGTCGGCTTCGGGTTGCTGATGAACCGGGCCGAGCTCTTCGTTCCCAACCGCGGCAACCGGTCCTGATCGCGGGTCAACCGGGGCGGCGCGCGACCAGCATGAACTCGTGATGGTCGACGTCCGGCCCCCGCCGCGCGAAATCGCCCGGAGAGACGGACCACACGTGTTCCGGAGCCAGGCCGACTCCGATCGCCAGCAATCGCAGCTCACGTGGCGTGTACACCCCGGTCCAGAGATCGACCGCGTGCTCCTCCCCGGCTTCGTCGCGGATCGTCGTCTCTTCATGGACGATCCCTTGATCCACGTCGAGGAAGGCCTCCGTCTGGTAACGGGCCGCGTGGTAGGCGTTGAAGGCGGTGACGACTACCCGGCCCCCGGGTCTGACGGCTTCCGTCATCCGACGCAGGATCAAAGCATCGTCCTTCCCCATCAAGCCGAACGCGCCCTGGCAGATGGAGATCACCGCATCGAACTCGTCGTCGAAGGGCATCTGTCGTGCGTCGACCTGGAAGAAGCCCGCCCCGACCCCCGCGGCCCGAGCAGCGTCGGCGGCGAGATCCAGGAAGCGCCGCGAGACGTCCACGCCTACGACCGACAGGCCGGCCTGCGCCAGCGGGATGGAGTGACGACCCGGTCCGCAGCCCACATCGAGAAGGCGGGCACCCTTCTCCAGCTGCAACAGGTCCACCAGGAACGCGACCTCCTGCTCGCTGCCCTTCGTGAAGTCGTATCGCAGGTAGGCGGAGCCCAGCCGCTCGGCCACCTCCTCGAAGAAGGGCCGGCCGGGATGTTCGTGACCCTCGCTCACGCCTTCTTCTTCTTGGGTTTGGCCGGACGCTTGTCACCCGCCGGCTCGATCCCACGCTCCCGGGCCCACGCGTCCAGCCGCGAGTAGGCCTCGTCCTCGCCCAGCGGGCCCTCCTCCAGGCGGACCTCGAGCAAGGCCGCCAGCGCCTCTCCGACGATGGGCCCCGGAGGCACGCCCAGGTAGGCCATCACCTGTTCCCCGTCGAGGTCGGGGCGGATCCTCTCGAGCTCTTCTCTCTGGGCCAAGGCCGAGATCCGGTCCTCGAGCTCGTCCATACGCTCCGCGAGCTGTTTCGCCTTCGTTGCATTACGCGTCGTGCAGTCGGCGCGCACGAGCGCGTTCAGTTGAACGAGCTCACCACCCGCATCACGCACGTACCGACGCACGGCGCTATCGCTCCACCCGAGCCGGTACGTATGGAACCTGTGGTGAAGGTAGATCAGCCTCTCCACCTCTTGGACCACCTCGTTCGGGTACCGCAACGCGCGCAGTCGCTCCGCGGCCATCCGCGCTCCAACGACCTCGTGATGATGGAACGAGACTCCGTCGGGACCGATCGTCCGCGTCTTGGGCTTGCCAATATCGTGCAAGAGCGCGGCCAAACGCAACTCGAGCTCAGGTGCCGTTCGTTCGATCACGGCGAGCGTGTGCGCGAATACGTCCTTGTGGCGATGTACCGGATCCTGCTCCAGCTTCAGCGACGAAAGCTCGGGAAGGAAACGATCCGTGAGTCCGGTCGAGTCTGCCAGTCGAAGCGCACTGGCTGGTTCCCGTCCCACCACCAACCTGGATAGTTCGTCGCGGATGCGTTCGGCCGACACCGTGTCGATCAGAGAGGCGAGCTCTTCGATCGCAACCCGCGCTTCGCGATCGATCTTGAAACCAAGTTGAGACGCGAACCGGAAAGCTCGCAGCATCCGAAGTGGATCGTCGCTGAACGAATCGCGCGGATCGGCCGGTGTCCGCAGGACGCGCCGGTCGACATCCCGGCGACCTCCGAATGGATCGACGGGTTCCCTGTCGGGAAGACGGATGGCCATGGCGTTCACGGTGAAGTCACGCCGCGACAGGTCCGTCTCGATGCTCTTCTCGAACGTCACCTCAGGATGACGCGAGGAGGGTTGGTACTTCTCCGTGCGGAAGGTCGTGATCTCGACGTGTATCCCGCTGAGTAGCGCACCCACCGTTCCGTACTTGGCTCCTTGCAGCCAGACGGACTCCGCCAGCGGTTGGAGCATCGCCTCAGTCTCCTCCGGCGTGGCGTCGGTGGCGAAGTCGAGGTCCTGTGCCGGTCGACCGAGCAACGCGTCCCGCACCGGTCCGCCAACCAGATACAGCTCGTGGCCGGAATCGACGAAGCGGCGCGCGATCCCATCGACGGGTGAACCGGGGGCCAGCACCTCGTCGAGCGACGGACGCGGTTGCACAGCATCTGGGACGGAAGGGGAAACCATCCATCCCAGCCTACGAAACCGGCTGCAGTCCCTCCTGCCGCAGTGCGATCTGGAAATCGTGCGGGCTCGTTGCCCCGCTCATCGCTTCCTCCAGGGTGACCAATCCGGAGCGATAGAGGGCGAGAAGCGCCTGGTCGAAGGTCTGCATCCCATAGAAGCCCGATTCGGCAACGATGTCGGGGATCATATGGGTCTGCTCGGGGTTGAGGACCAGGTCCCGGATACGGCCGTTCATCACGAGCACCTCGACCGCAGGGATCCGTCCCCGGCCGTCCTTCCGAGCCAGCAGGCGTTGCGACACGATCCCTCTCAAAGACCCTGCAAGCGACACCCGGATCTGCTTCTGCTGGTGCGGCGGGAAGAAATCGATGACGCGGTTGACCGTCTCGGAAACATCCGTCGTGTGCAACGTAGAGATCACGAGGTGACCTGTCTCGGCGGCTTGCAACGCGGCCTTGACGGTCTCCTGATCACGGATCTCCCCCACGAAGATCACGTCCGGGTCTTGGCGCATCGCGGCGCGAAGAGCGGTCGCGAAGTCGGCGGTGTCGTGCCCGATCTCTCGCTGGTTCACGATCGACTTTCGGTCGGGGTGCAGGATCTCGATCGGGTCCTCGATCGTGAGGATGTGATCGGACCTCGTCGCGTTGATGTGGTTGATCATGGCGGCCGTCGAGGTGGTCTTGCCCGAAGATGTCGGGCCGGTGATCAGGACCAGCCCACGGAACTCCTCGGAGAGCGCCTTCACCGAGGGGGGGAGTCCCAGGGTTTCGAAGGTGGGACTTCCCGGGAGCACGCGCCGGGCGGCGACTGCGACGCTCCCCCGTTGACGGAAGATGTTGACGCGGAAACGGCCGAGGCCACCCTCCGAGAAGGCGAAGTCGACCTCGCCCTTCTCCTTGAACTTGCGCGCCTGCTCGTCGTCCATCAGCTCCATCGCGGCCTTCTCGCAGTCCGCCGATGTCAGAGGCTCGAACTCGGACTTCGTGAGGGACCCGTTGATCCGGATCGCCGGCGACCCTCCCGCCTTGAGATGCAGGTCCGAAGCCTTCTTCTCGACCACGAAGCGCAGGAAGTCATGGATCGATGCAGTCATGAAGTGTAGTTTCTCCCTCTCCGGCGATTGTTTCCATAGCCGATCGGCGCAACCAGGGACATCTGGGATATCGGCACCCGGAAGCCTCACCCTGAGCTCGGTCTTGCTCCTCCTGGTTTCGTCCGGTTCTCACCGGGTACAACCGAACCGGGCAAAGCGACCAGCTAACTACGGGAGGTCTCCCAATTATGAGCGATCAGATCCCACAAGCGTCACCGACGACCGGCTCCGGCGAAGAGCCCCTCGGCGCAGCGAGCGTGCACTCCCAGGACTCCGGCAAGATGAGCCGGGCCGAGGCGGGCCGCAAGGGCGGCCAGACCACGAAGCAGCGCTACGGTGACGAGCACTTCGGGCGCATCGGGAAGATCGGTGGCAAGAAGGGCGGAGAGACCACGAAGCAGCGCTACGGCTCCGAGTTCTATCGGGAGATCGGTCGCATCGGCGGCTCGAAGTAACAACTTCATCAGGCTGAGATAGGAGCTCCCCCGGCACCGGGGGAGCTCTCTCTATGCTGGGGGCATGTCGGCACGCTTCGTAACGGGCCTCGCAGCTTCACTGCTGATCGCCTCCCTCACCCCCGCCACCGCCCAGACCACCGCGGAAGCCCTCGACGTACGCATGGATCTGGTCGGCCAGCGGCCATGGCACCGGCCCAGCTCGGAGCTCGATATGGATCTCCAGCTGAGAAACGTGGGCACCGAGCCTCTCGATGGTTACAACGTCCGGGTGGAGGTTCACTCACGGGTGAACTCTCGCACCGCGCTCCACGCCAGTTTCGATGGCGAGGCGGGTTTCCAGACGAGCTCCTACACCATCGCCGAACCCGACATCACCCTCGGCGCCGGCACCACGCATGTGCTCTCGGTGGACGACCCCGCGCGCACCCTGAGCTCGCTCGCCGCCGGCCCCGATGACGGAGGCGTATATCCCCTGACCCTCAGCCTCTACGACGCAGACGGCGCCGGCCCCCTGGACACCCTGACGACGCCGCTGATCCTCTATCCCGAACGTCCCGAGAACCCCCTGAACCTGGCTCTCGTCGTGCCGCTGAGCGACATCCCCGCGCGCGGTCCGGACGGTGTCTTCCGTCAGGAAGATGGCGGAGACGTGCGACTCGACGAGGCCATCGGCCAGAGCGGGTGGTTGACGGGCCTGTTGGGGAGCCTCGAGAGCGAGGTCGAGAAGGGCCTCCACGTCGGGTTGGCGCCGTCCCCGCGATTGGTCGAGGAGCTGATGGACATGGCCGACGGCTACCGGCGAGGTGGCCCCAACGACGAGAAGAAGGTGGGCGCGGACGATTCGGCGGCCCGGGGGGCCGTGACTGCCCTCGAGCGGTTGCGGGAGCTCGGCGAGTCCTCGAGCGTGCAGGTGCTCCTGACGCCGTATGCGAACCCCGATCTACCTTCGCTGGCCAACCTCCCCGAACGAGACTGGTTTCCCGAACAGATCAAGGCGGGCGAGGACGTCCTCGACGCAGCCGGACTCTCGCCGGGCCGGGATTGGATCTTCAGTCCCGGTAGCAGGCTGGACGCGCCCACGCTCGAGCAGCTCGCCTTCGCCCACGCGGGTAACTACACGTTCTTCGGGCACAGCTCGCTACAGCCCGAGTTGGATCCAACGACTCTTGCTTGTCCCGAACCATCCCCCACCCTCGCCTGTCCCATCACCGTCGAAGTTCCGGACGCGGTGGTCACGGGATACGCCAGTGACGCTGCCCTCCAGGCGAGGTTGCTCGACATCGCCCGCGATCCCAGCGTCGAAGCCGTACAACGGTTCTACGCGGAGTTGGCGATGATCCACACCGAGCTTCCCGGGACCCAGAGGGTGGTCCAGGCGAGCTTGCCGTCGTGGCAGCCCGAGCGTAGCTCGTCGAGCGCGCTGTTCGACGCGCTGTTCGACGCGCTCCGGCGCGCTCCGTGGTTGAGCACTATCACTCCCGCCGAGGGCCTTGGATTGGATCTGCCCGTCATCGAACGGACCATCGTGCCCGAGCTACCGATAAGCCCTTCGGCCCCCGACGCCTCCTTCTACGAGTCGATCGCCGACGCGAACGACGCCGTCGACATCTTCGCCGGGATCCAGCCGCCGGAGAGTCTCGTCGAACAACTCAACCGCAACCTGCTGGTTGCACAGAGTCGTTCGTGGTGGACGGACGAAGAACTACTGGCACGCGGCATGAGGTACGCCGAGCGCACCCGCGACATCGCAGCTACCGAGCTGGACAAAGTCTTCGTACGAGCACCGGGGGAGATCACACTGACGTCCGAGGAAGGAGTCATAACGCTGTCCCTCGTGAACGAAGCGGACTACCCCGTGACGGTTCGGGTAGTTCCCCAGTCCGACGACGTTACCTTCGATCCATCCTCCATCGAGGATAGGTTCGAAGCCAACGCTTCATCCCAGTTCCGCGTGAGCGTACGTTCTCAGTCCAGCGGGATCTTCCCGGTCCGCGTTGGATTGGAGACAGCGAACGGTGCCGAGATCCGTAGCCCTCTCTTGATCACGGTCAGGTCGACGACGTTCAACGACGTCGCCGTCGCGATCACCCTGGGAGCGTTGGCCTTCTTGATCCTGTTCTACGCGTTACGAGGCATCCGCAAGCGCCGCAGGTCGGCAAGACCGAACCCCGAAGCCGCTGCGCCTTGACGTCTCTGGCGCGCGCGACCGCGCTCATGTCCCTGGGAACCGTGTTGTCACGGATCACGGGGCTCCTCCGACTTGCCGCCATAGCGGCCGCGCTCGGGGTCGTCGAATCCGGGCGCCTGACCGACACGTACAACCTCGCGAACACCGCTCCCAACATCATCTACGAACTGATCCTCGGGGGAGTCCTCACGTCTGTGTTCGTCCCCGTTTTCGTCGAGCTCCTGCAGAAGGAGGGCCGCGAGCGAGCGTGGCGCGTTGCCAGCGCCATGATCAACCTGACGCTCATCGTCCTCACGGCGATCACCGTGATCGGCATCCTGGCCGCGCCTTGGATCGCTCGTCTTTACGCGGCCAGGTTGGACGGCCCGGAGGCGCAACTGCAGCAGGAAGCGTTGACGTTCCTGCTGAGGCTCTTCCTTCCTCAGATCGTCTTCTACGGCTTGACGGCGGCCACCGCGGGGCTGCTGAACGCACACAAGCGTTTCGGCGCGCCCATGTACACGCCGATACTCAACAACCTTGCCGTCATCACCATCTTCCTCGTCTTCCATCAGGTCTACGGGCACATCGGTGGGCTGGATGACGTCAGCACCACACAACTATTGGTGATGGGCTTGGGCACGAGCGCGGGTGTCGCGCTCATGGCGATCGCGCAACTGCCCTTCCTACGCGGTCTCGGCCGATACGAACCGACGTTATCCATCCGGCACCCCTCGATCCGCAAGCTTGCCCGGCTCTCCGTTTTCGTCGTCGGGTACGTGATCGCCAATCAGATCGGCTACCTGATCGTTCAGTTCCTGGCGAACCGCCAGCTCGGTGGTTACAGCGCTTACGTCTACGCGTTCACCTTCTTCATGCTGCCGCATGGTTTGTTCGCCGTGTCGGTGATCACCGCCCTATTGCCGGGCATGAGCCAGCACGCGGTCAACGGCCGATGGGATGAGTTCCGCGGGCTCTTGTCGACGGGTGTCCGGGCGACCTTCCTCTTGGTTCTTCCGGCGGCCGTGGGCTACCTCGTGCTGGGAGAACCCATCGTGCGTCTCATGCTCGAGCACGGAGTGATGAGCGGAGCGTCTACCGAACTGGTTGCCGACGTGCTCCGATTCTTCGTCCTCGGCCTCGTCCCATTCTCGATCTTCCAGTTGTTCCTACGCGCTTTCTACGCGCTGCAGGACACCAAGACTCCGTTCCTCATCAACTGTGGCGCGGTCGTCTTGAACACGGTTGTCAACGTGATGTTGTTCCAAGTGCTGCAGGTCGAGGGTCTGGCCGCCGGTCATGCGCTCGCGTACGTGTTCGGAGTCGCCCTCCAGGCCCGCTTCCTGGCGAGCAGGATCGGAGGCTTGGACGGCCGCCGCATCGCGGCGGCCGGGGGCCGCATCGGACTCGCTGCGGCCGCGATGGGGGTGGTGGTCTGGGCTTCATCTCGCGTCCTCGAACCCGTGCTGGATACGCAGGCCATCGCCGGGCAGATCCTCGCCGTCGGGATTCCCGTCTTCCTCGGGGTCGGCGCATATCTCGTCTTTTGCTTGCTTTTCAAGGTCGAGGAACTCGAGCACGTGAAGGGGCTGGTCCGCCGCCGACTACCCACGAAATCTCAGGGTCCGGAGGTGTAAGGACGATAATGGCGGCATGCATGCTCTCGTGAGGGATGAACGTGGGGTCATAGCGGGCTGGTTCGTCAGGGTCATATTGGGTTTGGCCATCGCAGGGGTGATCCTGTTCGACGCTGCCGCCCTGGTCGTCAACTATTTCGGTCTCGACTCCGCGGCCGACGAGATGGCAGTGGCGCTCTCAACAGAGGTCGACAGCCTTCCGAGTCGAGCCAACTTCAAGTGCGACGTGAAGAACGCCTCGGCTGCTGCTCCGAGGTTCTGTCAAGAGGCCCACAACCTGGCGAACGAGAACAACGCCACCCTCTTGGAAGCTTCGCTCGATCAAGAATCAGTCGTCACCGTCCGGCTGCGACGGACCGCCGACACGGTAGTGGTCGAGCGTTTGGGCTTCCTGAAGCGATACGGGGTGGCGCGGGCTCAAGGCCGCTCCGGCACCAGCTAATCCGTGGCTCGGGAACCCGTCGTCATCTCGGAGCGCTACGCGCTCGAAGAGGAGATCGCTCGCGGCGGCATGGCCGTCGTATGGCGAGCCAGGGACGAGGTCTTGGCTCGGACGGTGGCGGTGAAACTCCTCCACCCACATCTGGCGTCGGACGAGGGTTTCCTCGAACGATTCCGGACTGAGGCTCTAGCCGCGGCCCGATTGACTCATCCGAACGTGGTCGCGACGTACGACACGGGAAGCGACACGACGACGGACGGCGTGGACCGACACTTCATCGTGATGGAGTACTGCGGAGGCGGCACTTTGCGATCCCGACTGGATGCCGACGGTCCGATGGACGCCGCTCGCGCGTTGGGCATGGGGGCCGCCGTCGCTTCGGCCCTCTCCTACGCACACGCGAACGAGATCATCCACCGCGACATCAAACCGGCGAACATCTTGCTGACCGAGGACGGTGCGCTGAAGGTCGGAGACTTCGGGATCGCGAAAGCGGCGACGATCACGGGCGATGTAACGACAACGGGAAAGATCCTGGGTACGGTCGCCTACCTCGCTCCCGAACAAGCCGCCGGCATCGAACCCGACTCACGATCGGATCTCTACTCCCTGGGCTGCGTGCTCTACGAGCTGCTGACCGGTCGACCGCCCTTCGTGGAAGAGACCCAGTTGACCGTGGCGATGAAGCACCTGCGGGAGCCCGTTCTGCCCCTTCGAAGCATCCGAGCGAACATCCCTCGTACGGCCGAGCACGCGGTGATGAAGGCACTCGAGAAGGACCCCGACGACCGCTACTCCTCGGCCGACGAGATGCGAGCAGCCCTCGAATCGGCGCGCGGCGGTACCGGCCGAACCGCCGTCCTGAGGGCAGCCCCCCGACGCTCGAGTGAGCGTGGGCGGCCCGCGCGGTCGCGACGGCCGTCCAGCGAACCCTCTTTCTCGCTGTGGCCCGTCGTCCTCCTGATCGCGGCGGGGGTGGCCCTGGCCATCCTCGTCCCCCGCCTGATGGAGCAGACCGGCCGAGACGACGCGCCCGGAGGCGATGGCGGCCCTCCGACTGCATCGGCCGTCGAGATACGCGGCGTCGAGGACTTCGATCCCCCGCCCGGGGATGGCGAAGAGCACGCGGACGAGACGGATCTGGTGCACGACGAGGACGAGTCCACGTTCTGGAGGACCGAGAACTACAGCACGTCCCTGGAAGCCCAAGGCAAACCGGGGGTGGGTCTCGTCGTGGATCTGGGGGAGGTGGTGGAGGTCGAAGAGATCGAGATCGTCACCTCGACGCCCGGCCTCACCTACGAACTGCGCGCAGCGACCGAGATGGGGGAGGCCGCCGAGGATTTCGATCAGGTCGAAGCGGTACAAGCGGCCGACGCCTCCGAGCGGGTGGACGCGGACCGGACCCCGGGCCGCTACTGGCTGTTGTGGATCACGGAGCTGCCGGGAGGCGGCGGTGGTTCGGCGGGGGTATCCGAGGTTCGCTTCTTTGCGTCCTGAGCGCGCCGACGAAGCGCTACTCGACGATTTCCTGCGCGGCGATAGCGACGCCTTCGACGAGCTGGTGCGGCGGCACGAGGATGCCGTCTTCGCGGTAGCGCTGAGACTGATGGGCCAGCGAGCCGACGCGCTGGACGCCGTACAAGAGACCTTCATCACCCTGTTCCGGCGGGCGCACTCGTACCGCGCCGAAGCTGCCTTCTCCACCTGGTTACACAGGATCACGATCAACACGTGCAAGGACCTCATCCGGAAGCGACGGCGATTCACGCTCGACGCCGGCAACCAGCCCGAGCAAGCCGACCCCGGGGGCGACGTCGCCTCCCAGGTGGTGGCCCACGTCGACCTCGCCGCCGCTCTCGCCAAGTTGCCCGAGGAGCAGCGGATAGCGGTGGCTATGTTCGATCTCGGCGGCATCCCCTACGAGGAGATCGCTCGGGAAACGTCGACGAATATCGGCACCGTCAAGTCCCGGATCAGCAGGGGGCGGCGAGCGCTGGCCGAAGCGATGGAACAAGCCGCCCCGTACCGAACGTCGAAGGGTTAGAGATGGGAACCGAGATGGATCACGCGCGCTGTTCGGAGCTGCTGCCGCCATACGAGCGGGGCGAGCTCACGCCGGCGGAAGCCGGCGCCGTCCGCCGCCACCTCCAGGGTTGTGACGAGTGCTCGCGGGAACTGGTCGGTGTGAAGGCCCTCCGTGCCGCGGCCGTGGAACCGCTGACCGACACGGAGCGGGACCGCCTCCACGCGGCCATCGCCGCGGGCGTCGCCGACGAGCCGGCGCAGACCGTGATCGTCGCGCCCCGCCGGCCCCTGTGGGCCCGGCTGGGCCCGGCCCTGGCCGGCGTGGCAACGCTCGTTCTGATCGTCGTCGGCGTCTCCTTCCTCGGCATCGGGACCGGTCTCGACAGCGCGGACGACTCCGGCCGCTCGGCGGAGTCCGCCGGCGAGGGCTCCGAGGCTCCCGCGGCGGCTCCCGAAGGGGAGGCCGGGGGCGGCGACCCGACCGTCTCTGCGTTCTACGCGGGCGATATCGGCACGGTGACGGTGAGCTCGCTGAGCCGCGACACGCGACGGCGAAGGTTCGAGGCCGTTTCGGACACGACATACACCGAAGCGGATCCGGAGGGAACCGAGAGCGATCGGTCGAAGCGCAACGGCCCCGATTCCGCCGATCATCTCGCGGCGCTAGAGGCACAGGCCGACCTCGCCACCGGCCGTCAGATCGCCGACTGCGCTCGGTCCGTGGAAAAGGCGGTTCCTTACGAAACCCTCCCGGTGTACGCCGCTACCGCCACGCTGAAGGGCGAGCGGGTGCTGCTGATCGGCTTCAACTGGACCAAGAACGACGGCGAGAAGCTCGGGCAGTTCATGCTTTGGGCGTGGCCGATCGGCGACTGCAGGGTTCCGCTCTTCTACGGCTCGACCACTCCACCGAGGTAGGCGCCGGAATAAGTGCGACGGCGCGTCGTTTCGGTAGGGTGAGGACGCAATGGATCAGGAAGTCCGCAACGTAACCATCATCGGTTCCGGCCCGGCCGGTCTCACGGCCGCGGTCTACGCGTCGCGTGGCGATCTCCAGCCCCTGGTCGTCGAGGGAGTGGAGGCCGGCGGCCAGCTGATGCTGACGACCGACGTCGAGAACTACCCTGGTTTCGTCGACGGGATCATGGGCCCCGAGCTCATGGAGCGGATGCGCAAGCAGGCCGCTCGCTTCGGCACCGATTACCTCACGGATAACGTCCGCTCCGTCGATCTATCCACCCGCCCCTTCAAGGTCGCGACGGCCGGCGACACCATCGAAACCCGTTCCCTGATCATCGCCACCGGTGCGTCGGCCCGGATGTTGGGGGTGCCCGGTGAACGCGAGCTACTGGGTCACGGCGTCTCCACGTGCGCCACCTGCGACGGGTTCTTCTTCCGAGATCGGAAGCTACTGATCGTCGGCGGAGGCGACTCGGCCATGGAGGAGGCGATCTTCCTCACCAAGTTCGCGTCGAGCGTCACCGTGATCCACCGACGCGACAAGCTGCGAGCCTCCAAGATCATGCAGGACCGCGCGAAAGAGAACCCGAAGATCACCTTCATCTGGGATTCGGTCGTGAGCGAGATCGTCGGCAACGGCAAGGTTGCAGGCGCAAGGTTACGCAACCTCAAGACCGGTGATGAGACGACGGTAGAAGCCGGCGGCATCTTCGTGGCTATCGGACACACGCCCAATACCGCTCTATTCGAGGACCAGGTCGAGTTGAACGGCGGCTACATCGTCACGCCCAGAGAGGACACTCAGACCACCGTGGCCGGCGTCTTCGCCGCGGGCGACGTGGTGGACCACCGCTATCGTCAGGCGATCACGGCGGCGGGGATGGGTTGCATGGCAGCGATGGACGCCGAGCGCTTCCTCGAAGGCGCCGACCACTAGGCCTTTCACGCCGTAACCTCCCCCGGGTGAGATCCACCCGCGTCCTGTTCGGTTCGCTCCTCCTGGTGACGATGGCCACGCCCGGAGCCACCGGAGCGGCCTCCTACCGGCAACCCGTAGCCATCGACGACATGGTCTTCCCGGTGGCCCGTTCGACGTGGTACTCCGTCATCGGTTTCGAGCACGACTGGCATGCCCCACGCATGAGGTTGATCGGAGGCAGGTGGAGGCAGGTGGGGGTGCACCAAGGCAACGACGTCTTCGCCGAACCGGGCACGCCGGTACGCGCGATCCACCCGGGGCGAGTGGAAAACCTAGGGTGGACGTTCTATTCGGGTTGGCGGATCGGCATACGGGGTGATGATGGGCGGTACTGGTTCTACGCACACCTGAGGCGCTTCGCGCCGCGGCTGACGGAGGGCAGTCGCGTCCGGGCCGGATCGACGATCGGCGAGGTCGGCAACACCGGCTACGGGCAGGATCCGGGGCATGCAGACGAGTTCACTTACCACCTGCACGTCGGGATCCAAGAACCGGATGGGACATGGATCGATCCCTATCCCCTTCTCCAGGAGCTCTACGACGGAACGGTGAAGACACAGAGATGATCAGGCTCATCAAAGAAGGGACCCGATCGGCGGAGGTCGCCGACGTACAAACGCGACTACGCGCCTTCGGCTTCGAGATCGCCGACGATACGGGGACGTTCGGTCCCCATACGACACACGCGGTCAGGGCCTTCCAGCAACGCCGGAGCATCCTCACCGATGGCATCGTCGGTCCCCACACCTGGCGCGAGTTGGTCGAGGCCGGTTGGCGCCTGGGAGACCGGGCGCTCTACCTGACCAGCCCACCCATGCGAGGGGACGACGTCGCCGTGCTCCAGTCGAGGCTCAACGCCCTGGGATTCGCCGCGGGTAAGGAAGACGGCATCTTCGGGGTCGACACCGATCGCGCGGTGCGCAACTTCCAACGCGAGTACGCGGTGGCCGAAGACGGGATCTTCGGGCCGCGAACACATGCAGCCCTGATCGGTCTCCGGGTCGACAGGCCGGGTACCGCCGCCGAGCTGCGCGAGGAGTTACGCCTCACCGAAGATCGAGCCCTGAGCGGTGCTCTGGTAGCGATCGATCCGGGGCACGGAGGTGAAGACAGCGGGGCGGAAGGGGCTGAGGGTATGACGGAGTCGGAGGCGTGCTGGGACATCGCGATGCGGGTCGCAGAACGCTTGGTGGGTGCCGGCGCGCGTGTGCGTTTCACGAGAACCGAGATCGAAAACCCAGATGTCACGACGCGCGCCGAACGGGCCAACCGCATCCGATCGGACGTGCTGATCTCCATCCATCTGAACGAGAGCGATACCGATGTGGCCGAGGGCGCCACCACCTTCTACTTCGGCGGATCGGTATCCGGACGTGTCCTCGCCGAGAGGATCCAGGATCGATTGACCCAACTCGGCCAGGTCGACTGCCGGCACCACGGGCGGTACTACCCCATCCTCAAGGAGACCCAGATGCCGGCTGTGATCGTCGAGCCGATCTTCGCCACGAACCCCGCCGAATCCAAGCAGCTCCTCGACGTCGACTTCCGCAACCAGATCGCGACCGCGATCACTGAGGGGACGCGCGACTACTTCGAGGCCACCAGCTAGGGCTACTCGGGACGGACCCTCTGGGTGATCGCTCCCCCGTCACGCCCCGTGATCACGTCCGAGATCCGTTCGAGCTCCTCGGGAGAGACGAAATCGATGACGATGCGACCCTTGCGCTTGCCCGCATCGACACGAACCCGCGTCTGAAGGTGATCGGACAAGCGACGTTGTGTCTCCTGCATCACGGCAGACGTCTCGCGCTCGGACGTCGATCGGCGTGGTCCCGCGCCGGTTAAGGACTGATAACGGCGCACGAGTTCCTCGGTCTCGCGCACGGAAAGCTGATCTTGCGCGGCGCGGCGTGCGAGTCGTACCTGCATCGGATTGTTCTGTAGACCCAGAAGAACGCGGCCGTGCGCAGCCGAGAGTGTGCGCTCGACGAGGTACCGCTGGATATCGGTCGGGAGATCGAGCAAGCGCAAGGCGTTGGTGATCGTCACTCGGTTCTTGCCCACCTTCCGCGCGAGCGCCTCGTGCGTCAGCCCCCCTTCTTCCATCAGTTGCTTGAAGGCGGCCGCCTCCTCAACGGGATCGAGGTCGGTGCGATGGATGTTCTCCACGAGCGCGCGCTCGAGCGACCCTCGTTCGTCGGTATCCACAACGATCACCGGCACGCGGTCCAACCCCGCGCTCTTCGCGGCCCTCAGCCGTCGCTCGCCGGCGATCAGCTCGTAACGGCCCGAGGTCGATCGTCGGACGAGCAGGGGCTGCAGCACGCCGAGCTGCTTCACCGACTCGGCCAGCTCTTCGATGCCGGCCTCGTCGAAGCTCCGGCGCGGCTGGCGCGGGTTGGGTCCGATCGCCCCGATCGCTGCCTGTTCGAGAGGACCACGCGCCTCGAGGCCGGTGTCCTCCGCCGGCAGCAGCGCATCCAGGCCGCGGCCGAGGCCGCTGCGCCGCTTCAAGACCTCACCGGCCAGGGCTGCCGCCGCGGCCAAGACTCGTCGAGGCCGGGAGGCTCCGGGACCGCGGTTCCATACCCTCTTCCTCCGGGTCCCGGCGTGGCCCGTTCGACCGCAACCGGAGCCGGTGGTGGTGGAGGAGGAGGAGGAGGAGACGATGCCTCCGTCGAGAGCGTGTAGCGCGTCTCGACCTCGGCGGCGAGCAGCCGGTACGCGATCGAACCGCGCGAGGCTGTGTCGAGGGTCACCACGGGTTCACCGAAGGAGGGCGCTTCCGATAGCCGGACGCTGCGTGGGATCACTGTACCGAACACGAGCTCGCCGAAATGCGAACGGACCTCATCGGCTACCTGACTCGAGAGCTTCGTCCGCGCGTCGTACATCGTCAGCAGGAAACCTGCCACCCGCAGCTCGGGATTGAGCGCACGGCGCACGCGCTCCGCGTTCCCCAGGAGTTGGCCCAGCCCCTCGAGCGCGTAGTACTCACACTGCACGGGAACGATCAAGTCGTGCGCTGCTGCCAGGGCATTCACGGTCAGTAGCCCGAGGGACGGGGGGCAGTCGAGGAACACCATCTCGTAATCGCCGTCGACGCCGCGCAGCGCCTCGCCGAGCTTGCGCTCGCGGGCCATGCTGCCGACGAGCTCGACCTCCGCTCCCGCGAGATCCAGCGACGAAGGGGCCAGGAAGAGGTTCTCGATCGAGGCCGACCGGACGACGTCCGGGAGCTTCGCATCGCCGAGCAGGAGGTCGTAGGTCGAGCGCTCGAGGCTCCGGTGATCCACGCCGAGCCCGGTGGTGGCGTTGGCCTGGGGGTCGATGTCGACGACGAGGACGCGGTGACCCCTCATGGCGAGGGCCGCCCCGAGGTTGACCGACGTGGTCGTCTTCGCGACGCCGCCCTTCTGGTTGGCGACGCAGACGATCCGGGTGATACCCGGACTTACCGGGCGCGCTTCCAGCAACTTCCAGTCGTGCTCGATGCTCACCTGCCAGTTCCTGCCAGTGGAGGAGTTCGGGTCACAGGCGGACTATAGCGAGTCCTTCGGCCCACTCCTCGGCTTCCGGGGGGAGTTGTGCCTCCGAACCAACGAAGACCGCCACGGTTCCACCGGGGGCGACCAGGGGACGGAGCAGGCCGGTCGCCGCCTCCGGCGCCGCCAGAGCGCGCGCGGTGGCCAGCACGTGGGTTCGGGCG
Source organism: Actinomycetota bacterium (assembly GCA_009380005.1). Lineage (GTDB taxonomy): Bacteria > Actinomycetota > CADDZG01 > CADDZG01 > WHSQ01 > WHSQ01. The sequence continues at coordinate 30,134 of WHSQ01000010.1, forward strand.
AGGTCGGGATCGGCGGCGCACCCCTCGGCCGTGGCGACGATCACCTGGGCCGTCAGGCCGAGCTCTCGGACGACCTCCTCGAGGAACGCGGCCCGCCGCGTGCGGGGTTCCACGAGGTTCCACCAACGGTCGGGACGGGCGATCGCCAGCGGAACGCCGGGGAGGCCGGCCCCGCTTCCGACGTCGACGCAGGCACCCGGTGGCAGCTCGTCGAGCAGCGGGAGCAGGCGGAGGCTGTCGTCGATGTGGCGGGGTCGGAACCTGTCCAGGTCGGAGGGCGAGACCAGGTCGAGGCGGGGGGCGAAGCTTCTGACCAGGGCCTCGTAGCGCTCGAGCCGGGCTTCGTAAATCGAGGAACGCCTTCCTACCTGGGGATTCGGCCTATTCGCCGCGGACGACGACCTTGCGATTGGGCTCCTCGCCCTCGCTGAAGCTGGAGGCCCCATCGATCTCCCCGACCGCGTCGTGGACGATCTTCCGCTCGTAGGCGTTCATCGCCTCGAGCTCGATCTCGGTGCCCCGCTCGATCGCCCGCTTCGCCATCTCCTTGGCGTATTCGGCCAGCGATGCCCGGCGGCGGCCCCGGTAGTTCTCGACGTCGACCAGGAGCCGGACGTGGGCGCGCAGCTTGCGCTGGACGGCGGTCCGGGTGACCTCCTGGAGGGCGTCCAGCGTCTGGCCGCGGCGACCGATGAGGATCCCGAGATCGTCCCCCGTGACCTGGAGCACGGTTCGCCCCTCCTCGAGCGACGCCGAGACCTGGGCCTCGAGCCCCATGGCGTCGAGCAGCCCGGAGACGAACTCCTGGGCGGCGGCCGAGACGTCCTCGGGAGCCGCCGGTTCCCGCTGCTCGCGTTCGGCATCCCCCGGGCGGGCCGGTTCCGGCCCGGTCACCGGGGCCCGGTCGTCGATGGGGGCGTCTTCGATCATCTCTTCCTCTTCTTCTTCTTCTTCGCCTGCTGGGAGCGTGACCCGCCCCCCGACCTCGGCGCCGCCTTGGGGCCGGCCGGATTCGTCCGTGGGCCCTTCTGAGTGCCCTTGGCCGGGGGCTTGGATCCGTCCCCCGGCTCGGCTTTCGCCCCCTCTCCCTTCGGCTTGGCCGGCAGCTCCTTGTGGGGGACGAGCCTGATCATCATCGCCTGCTGGACGATCGTCCACAGGTTGCTCGTCGTCCAGTAGAGGGTCAAACCGGCGGGAAAGCCGAAGCCGAACACGACGAACATCAGCGGCATGATCTTCATCATCAGCTGTTGCTGCTGGGACGCAGCGTCGGTGGGACCGGCACCGCCGGGTGGCCGGCTCGCCTGGAGCTGCTTCTGCGAGTAGAGGGTGCTGAAGCCCATCAGCGCGATCAGAAGGAGGTAGGGGATCGCGCTCACCAAGCCCTTGTCACAAGCGCTGGGAGGCCCGGCGGGGTTCATCACGTCGCCGAACGGGAGGGTCGCCGTCGCGGTGCAATCCAGCCGCATCACGTACAGGAAGGTGTTGACCTTGTCCGGGACCTCGGCGAGCCCGTGGGCGAGGGACGAGTCCTGGACCGTCCGCATGATCCCCTCGAGTCCCCTCACGGGCGCGAAACCATTTCCGTTGGATGCCTCGTATCCCATATAGGCGAGGGGTTGCCGGAGAACGTTGAACAGCGCGATGAAGACGGGCATCTGGAGCAACAGCGGCAGGCATCCGCCGAGAGGATTGACCCCATGCTCCTTGTACAGGCCCATCATCTCTTCGTTCATCTTCTGCCGGTTGCCCTTGTACTTCGTCTGGATCCGCTTGATCTCGGGCTGGATCATCTGCATCTCGCGCATCGACCGGGTCTGGCGGATCGTCAGGGGCAGCAACACGATCCGCACCAGCAGGGTCAGCACGATGATCGCCAGACCGTAGTTCGGGATCACCCCGTAGATGGCGGCTAGGCCGGCGCTGAAGAGCTCGAAGAAACCCATCTACGAGCGCGCCTCGCGCGGCGGGACGGGATCCAACCCGGCGCCTCCCCAGGGGTGACAGCGTCCGATCCGACGGGCCGCCAGCGCGAGGCCACGGCCGGCGCCGTGGACGCGGATGGCCTCGACCGCGTAGGCCGAGCAGCTGGGCTCGTAACGACAATGGGCCGGGAACAGGGGGGAGATGACGCGCCGGTAGAAGGACACGAGTGCGATCAGGACGCGCTGTACGACGGTCATCGAACGACCTGCCGCTCGGCTCGCTCGAGCGATCCGCAGAGCAAACTTACCAGTTCTTGGAAGTCCATTCGCGCCACCCGGTCATCGGCACGCACAACGACGTCCATCGGCCGGGCGATCGAGCAGCGCTCGAAGGCGGCCCGGAGCCGCCGGCGAACCCGGTTGCGGACGACGGCCCCGGCATCCCGAACGCCCACGGCTAGGCCCAGGCGGGTGACCTCGCTCGCGGCCGCGAACACCTGCACCGGACCCGCCGCGGCGCGGGCCCCCCGGGCAACCACCCGGTCGAAATCGCGCCTATGTCGCAAGGACTGAGTCCGGGACACGTAGACGTCCGTTAGGCCGACAGCCGAGCGCGTCCCTTGGCGCGTCGGTGCTTGAGGATCGCCCGACCGGCGCGGGTCTTCATACGGGCCCGGAAACCATGCTTGCGTTTGCGCCGACGAGTGTTCGGTTGGAAGGTTCGCTTCGGCATCAGATCCCATTCTCGGGTTTCGAGCCCCATCGCGTTGGTCGCGAAATTCCAGCGGCTCTTCGGGTGCGGCGGCAGTATAGCGGACGGCCATTTGCGCACGTCACCTGCCGGTTCGAAAGTACTTTCGCGAGTTATCCACAAGCGGCTTGACGCTCCCACCGCCCGAGCGCTAACTCTTGTAGCACAGCATCTCGTTCCTCATCGGTGAGCGGACGGCTTCGCACTTCCCCCCGCTGTGCGGTTGGGATCTGCGCGTTTCGGGACCGATCTGGCTTGTCCACATCTGTGGATAGGCCTGTTGATCCAGAGAGGTGCGGCTTCCCTACCAGGTCGTTCGGCCCGTGTGGCCCGTCGGGACGGTTCCCGGGGGCGGGCACGCCGGGGGTGATCCACGGGGGCCTGTGGATAAGTACACGTCCTAGTCGGCAAGGGGGGAGCGCGTGGGCACTACGACGGAGGCCGGCGATCTCGCGGGGACAGAAACCGGAACCACTGAAGCCGCGCCGGAGGTCGCGCCGGAGGCGATCAAGGATCTCTGGCATCGAGCGTCATCACGGCTCCAGGACGAGCTCGCTGAGGGCAACTACTCGGCCTGGTTCGGCCGAGCCAAACCGCTCGCTCTAGATGGGAACACATTCGTGCTGGGGGTGCCGAACCCATTCACCAAGGAATGGATCGAGGGCCGCTACCTCAGCTTGCTCCGAGCCGCTCTTTCCGATTCGGCAGGGCGTGAGCTAGACGTGGCGCTGCTCGCGGGTGACGACTACGGCTCCGACGAGGTCGAGCCCCCACTTGCGGTCTCCCCCCTGCCGCCGACCGAGAACCTCCGGTCGGTCGAAGCGCTCCGCTTCCACCCCAAGTACAGCTTCGACTCCTTCGTGATCGGTTCGTCGAACCGGTTCGCGCATGCCGCCGCGCTGGCGGTGGCGGAAGCACCGGCCGACGCCTATAACCCCCTGTTCATCTACGGAGGTGCGGGTCTGGGTAAGACGCATCTGCTTCATGCCATCGGACGCTACGTCCACGACTTCCACCCCCAGCTCATCGTTCGTTACGTGTCGACGGAGCAGTTCATGAACGAGTTCATCCTGGCGTTGCAACGTCGGACCATCCCGCAGTTCCACAGCCGCTTCCGTGCCGCGGACCTGCTCTTGATCGACGACATCCAGTTCCTCGAAGGCAAGGAGCGGACGCAGGAGGAGTTCTTCCACACGTTCAATGCGCTCTACCCGCACAGTCAGATGGTCATCACGTCCGACCGTCCACCGAAGAAGATCTCCACCTTGGAGGAACGACTGCGGACGCGATTCGAGTGGGGTCTGATCACGGACATCCAGCCGCCCGACCTCGAGACCCGTCTCGCGATCCTCCAGAAGAAGACCGAGACCGAGCGCCTGTATGTACCGCCCGAGGTCATGTCTTTCATCGCCGGCCGCATCCAGACGAACATCCGCGAGCTCGAGGGCGCCCTGATACGCGTTGCCGCGTACGCGTCGCTGAACCGCACCGACATCTCCGTAGAGCTCGCTCAGAACGTCCTCCAGTCGCTGTTCCCGGACCAGGGCGAGGCCCGGGTCACGCCCGACCTGGTCATCTCGATAGCCGCCGACTACTTCAGCGTGACGATGGAGGAGATCCGATCCGCTAGTCGCTCTCGTCCGCTGGTGACCGCTCGCCAGATGGCGATGTACCTCTGCCGAGAGCTCACCGATCTGTCCCTTCCGAAGATCGGGGAGTACTTCGGGGGTCGGGACCACTCCACGGTCGTCCACGCAGCCAAGAAGGTTCGTAAGGAGATGCAGGAGCAGCAAAGTGCCTTCGAGCAGGTAAGAGAGCTGACCGCCCGGATCCGTCAACGGGCTTCGCGTGGATAAGGGCTCGCGGGCTGTTGGGAACCAGCGATATATCCACCGGAGTGGCGCGCGCCACCAACGCGCTGTTGGCGTCGGGCTTCAATATCAACCGGAAGACGCGGCGGCGATCTCGCCCCCTACCTGCACCGACCCGCGGAGTCCACAGGATCAACAGGCCCTACTACGACCATCACAAGATATCTAAAAGAAAAGAAGAGATAGATGACGGAACAACACGGGGGGATAGGTCTTATCTTTGAAGGTGAGATCGCTGAAACGATCGGAGGAGTAGATGAAGTTCCGCTGTGAGCGCGATGACATCCTGGAGGCCGTGCAGTTCGCGTCCCGTGCGATCTCCAACCGCGCGACGTTGCCGGTGCTCTCCGGTCTGAAGATCGAGGCCGGCACGGATCGGATCTCGGTGGCCTCGACGGACCTCGAGCTGACCATGCAGACGGTGTTCAAGGCCGCGGTCGACGAACCCGGGACCGCCATCGTTCCCGGCCGGCTCTTCGGGGAGATGGTCCGCAGTCTCGGCGCGGGTCAAGTGTCACTGGCTCGCGGCGAGGGTGAAGTCGAGATCGGATCCGGCCGGGGTCAGTTCCGAGTTAAGACGCTGGCCGCCGACGACTATCCGGCGCTGGCGACGGAGGACTCCGACGAAACTGTCGATGCCGTCACCATCGAAGTGGATGGATCCCACCTCGCGACCGCGCTGTCCCAGGTCGTGCGCGCGGCGTCGACCGATGAGTCTCGACAGGTTCTCACGGGCGTGCTGTGGGAGATTGAATCGGGGAGCTTGACGTTGGCCGCTACGGATTCCTACCGACTTGCGGTCCGGAACCTGCGCGTGGATGGGGGCCCGGCCGAGCTCCGGAAGGTCGTTCTCCCGGCCCGGGTCTTGGGCGAGATCGCCCGCTACTTACAGGGTGGCGCGGGTGGAGTCGGGTGTTCGGTGCGGGAGAACCTCGTCGTGTTCACGCTGCGCGCCGGTGATGACACGAAGGCCAATGGCGACGCGGTGATCGGCTCGAGATTCATAGAAGGGGAGTTCCCCAACTACCGCCAGCTCATCCCCGAGACCTATCCGAACGCGCTGACGATCGAGCGTGAGGCCCTGATCGACGTCGTGGGGCGCGTGGGACTGTTGGCCCAGAACAACATGCCGGTGAAGCTGCATCTCGGGGCGGAGCTGGAGGTTTCGGCACACACACCGGACGTCGGCGAGGGCCAAGAGGTGGTGGACGCCGAGTACCAGGGCGAAAGCCTGGTGATCGCGTTCAACCCGCAGTTCTTGTTGGAGGGCGCGTCCGCGGTCCAGACGGATCGCGTCGTCCTGGAGGCCGGCGACGGCTTGAAGCCCGCCATCCTTCGTGGCGAGGGCCAAGATGCCTTCACCTATCTGCTGATGCCCGTACGACTGTCATAGTTCCTTGTTCGTCCGGAAGCTCGCTCTCGAGGATTTCAGGAACTATGAGCGGGCTGCGCTGGAACTCGATCCCGGACTGAACCTCCTCATCGGTCGGAATGCGCAGGGTAAGACGAACCTCCTTGAGGCGCTCTACCTGCTCTCCGGCCTCGGTTCCCCCCGCTCTTCCGACTCCGCCCTCATCCGGGAAGGCGCGGATCGGGCGCTGGTCCACGGCTGCGTCGTGCGCGGATCACGCACGTTGGAGATCGACATGGAGTTCCGATCGGGACGCGGTCCCCGCGCGCTCGTCAACAAGACGGCCGTCCCGGGCACCCGCGAGCTCTCCGAGATCACGACCTGTGTCTTCTTCGGTCCCGACGAGCTCTCGCTGATCAAGGGCTCACCGGAGGGCCGCCGCCGGTTCCTGGATGACGTCATCGTGAAACTGCGACCTGCCCGCTTCGGCATCCGGCGCGAATGGGACCGCGTGTTGAAGCAACGCAACGCGCTTCTGCGGTCATGGCCTCGATCGGGCGATCCCCGGACGGCGGTGGAAACGCTGGAGGTCTGGGACGAGGCATTCGCGCGCGCCGGAGCTGCGCTTGCCGCCGCACGGCTCGAAGGGTTGGGGGCCTTGTTGCCGTTCTGCCGGAAGCGGTACGAAGCCGTCGCGGGTGGAGGCCGGATCGAGATCGGTTACGTGAGCTCGTGGCTCAGCGAGGCCCTGGTGTTGGAAAGCCTGGACGGGGCGGAGCTGGATCCCGGCGAGCTGCAGGACGCTCTCGCGAGTCGTCTCCGAGAGCTCCGATCGCGCGAGATCGAACGAGGTCAGTCGCTCATCGGGCCACAGCGAGACGATCTTGCGGTTCGCCTCGCTTCACCGGGAGAGACGGTGCGGGACGCGCGCTCCTTCGGTTCTCAGGGGGAACAACGCACCGGGGCCCTGGCTCTGAAGCTCGCCGAGTTCGATCTCCTCTCGGACGCTCTGGACGAGACCCCGATCCTGCTCCTGGACGATGTCTTCTCCGAGCTCGACCCCGCGCGCAGAGCATCGCTGAGCGACGCCGTCCGCGATATGGGTCAGGCGGTCCTTACCTCGGCCGAACCGGGGGCGAAGGGATCGGCGACCGCGAACACGGTCTACGAGGTCGTCTCGGGTGAGGTGCGACGACGTGACTGAACCGATCCCGCGCTTGCGCGACCTCCTCGGCGAGGCGGGCTCTAAGTTGGGGATCGACCGCGCGGCGGAGGCTGGGGCCCTGTGGGCGCGTTGGGAGGAGGTCGTCGGACCGACCATCGCGGGGCATGCAGAGCCCACTTCGCTACGGCGCGGCGTGCTGAAGATCCGGACGGAATCGCCGACGTGGGCGACCGAGCTCGGCTATCTACGGGAACAGGTGATGGACGCGGCCAACGATCTGCTGGGAGACCGGATCGTCAACGAGGTGCAGGTATGGACCGCGCCGGGGGCGGTCCGTAAGCGAGGGCCGAAGCGACCGTCGTCGGACCGCGGTGAGGAGTCCGGCGAGCGGCCTCGGCCGACCGGCGCGGAGGAGCCCGAGGAGGCCTTCGAGAGAGCTCGCGCAGCGTGGTTGCGGAGGCGATCCGAGCCCCGTTCCCGGTCCGATACTAAGGACCCCGGAAAACCGGAAAATCCCTGGTAGATGCTATTATTTGGGAGATGAATCCAGTGCCCTCGCGCCTTTCGTCGCGCGCTCGATGATGCGCCGCTGAGGGCCCGGGGAGAGGGGCCACACAGAGGCCCGCTCGACCCTCGATCGGCAAGGGAGGAACACCTCGGCTAAGGCACCACCCGCGGTCAGAAAGGGCGGTCGCAAGACGGCCTACACCGCGCAAGACATCACCGTTCTCAAGGGGCTCGACCCGGTCCGGCAACGCCCCGGTATGTACATCGGCTCTACCGGCAGCCGTGGGCTACACCACCTCGTTTACGAGGTCGTAGACAACGCGGTCGACGAGGCCATGGCCGGCCATTGCGACCGGATAAAGGTCGAGTTGCTCGCCGACGGTGGCTGTCGGGTTACGGACAACGGACGTGGGATCCCGGTGGGCACCGTGAAAGGCGAAGGTAAGCCGGCCGTCGAGGTCGTGCTGACGACGTTGCACGCCGGTGGGAAGTTCGGAGGCAAGGGTTACCAGGTCTCGGGTGGTCTCCACGGGGTGGGCGTTTCGGTAGTGAATGCGTTATCGGAACGGCTCGTAGTCGAGGTAGCCCGCAACGGCAAGCTTCACCGCCAGGAATTCTTGAGAGGCAAGCCGAAGGCCAAGCTGAAGGTCGTCAAGCCCATCAAGCGCTCGGGGACGACGGTCACGTTCTGGCCCGATCCCGAGATCTTCACCGACGAACGTGAGTTCAAGGCCGACACCCTCGTCCAGCGCCTACGTGAGATGGCCTTCCTGAACAAGGGCTTGGAGATCCAACTGATCGACGAGCGCGTGGAGCCCGAGGTCAAGGAGGTCTTCCGCTACACGGGCGGGATCGTCGACTTCGTCAAGCACCTGAACGCCTCACGCGACGCCGTCAACAAGCGCGTCGTGTACTTCGAGACCAAGGCCGAGAACCACGAGCTAGAGGTCTCGATGCAGTGGACGACGACGTTCAACGAGTCGGTCTTCACGTTCGCCAACAACATCAACACGCACGAAGGTGGGATGCACGAAGAAGGCTTCCGCCGGTCGTTGACGCGCGTCATCACCAACTACGCCCGGTCCAAGGGGATCCTCAAGGACAAGGATGACGCCCTGATCGGCGAGGATTGCCGCGAGGGTCTCACCGCGATCATCTCGGTCAAGCTCCGCAGCCCTCAGTTCGAAGGGCAGACCAAGACGAAGCTCGGGAACACAGAGATCCGATCGTTCGTCGAGACCGAGATGAACCGTCGTTTCTCGGAGTTCATGGAGGAGCACCCGAGCGAAGCCCGCGCGATATGTAACAAGGTCATATCCGCTCAGCGCGCAAGGCTCGAAGCACGTAAGGCTCGTGATCTCGTGCGGCGCAAGTCGCTGCTGGAGTCGTCAACGCTCCCCGGAAAGCTCGCTGATTGCCAGACGCGGGACCCTCACGAAGCCGAGCTATTGATCGTCGAGGGTGACTCGGCGGGCGGCAGTGCGAAGCAGGCACGCCAACGCGAGTTCCAGGCGGTTCTGCCCCTGAGGGGCAAGATCCTGAACGTAGAACGAGCCCGGCTGGCGAAGATCCTGGAGAACAAGGAGATCCAGGCGATCATCACTGCCGTTGGAACGGGCATCGGCGAGGAGTTCGACATCGGGAAGTGTCGCTATCACAAGATCATCTCGATGGCGGATGCCGATGTCGACGGTTCGCACATCAAGACCCTCTTGTTGACCTTCTTCTTCCGTTACATGCCGGAACTGATCGACGCGGGCTACATCTACGTGGCGCAGACGCCTCTATTCCGGGTCCCAACGTCGCGGGGCAAAGCCCTGTACTTCAAGAACGAGGTCGAACTGGAGGCCTACAAGGAGACGCATCCCGGCCTGAAGATGGACTCGACCCCGCGTTTCAAGGGGTTGGGAGAGATGAACCCAGCCGAGCTGTGGGAGACGACCCTCGACCCTGAGAACCGCACGTTGCTCAAGGTGACGATGGAGGACGCCGCCCTTGCAGAAGAGATCTTCTCCACCCTGATGGGCGAGGACGTGGAGGCCCGGAAGAACTTCATCCAGAGGAACGCAAAAGACGTGCGGTTCCTCGACATCTAGAGAACGAGAAGCGTATGGCGAAGAAGCCCTTCCAGAACCGACTGCCCGATGGCCCGGACGATCCGTCCGACATCACGATCGAAGAGGAGGTCCAGCAGGCGTTCCTCGAGTACGCGATGTCGGTCATCGTCAGCCGCGCGCTACCCGACGTTCGTGATGGACTCAAACCGGTGCACCGGCGGATCCTCTTCAGTGCTCTGGAGGCTGGGATGCGGCCCGACCGATCGTTCCGCAAATGCGCAACTCTGGTCGGAGACGTCCTCGGTAAATACCACCCCCATGGGGATCAGGCGGTCTACGACGCTCTAGTGCGGCTCGCACAGGATTTCTCGACCCGTTATCCGCTCATCACGGGCCAGGGCAACTTCGGCTCGATCGACGGCGACGCCGCCGCGGCTTACCGGTACACGGAGTCCCGCCTCGCGCCCCTCGCCATGGAGATGCTCCGGAACATCGACGAGGACACGGTCGATTTCACGCCCAGTTACAACGCCGAGAACGTCGAACCGGTGGTCTTGCCGGCCAGGTTCCCGAATCTCCTTGTCAACGGCTCCACCGGTATCGCCGTGGGCATGGCGACCAACATCCCCCCGCACAACCTCGGCGAAGTGAGCGAGGCGGTGATAGAGGTCCTCGAGAAGCCCGAGTTGTCCGACGATCGCGACAAGATGCTGAAGGCCGTCATGAAGCACGTGAAGGCTCCCGACTTCCCGACCGGTGCGCTCATCGTCGGACAGCAGGGGATGAAGGATGCGTACATGACGGGCAAGGGTTCCATCAAGATGCGTGCCGTCTGCGAGATCGAGGAAGGCCCCAAGGGAAACCCTCGCATCGTCGTAACCGAGATCCCTTACATGGTCAACAAGGCCCGATTGCTGCAGAAGATCGCCGAGCTCGTGCACCTCAAGGCGAACCGCCTGGAAGGCATCGCCGATCTACGCGACGAGTCCTCAGAACGTGGCGGGATGCGTGTCGTGATCGACCTGAAGAAGAACGCCGTCCCTCAGGTCGTCCTTAACACGCTGTACAAGCGCACCCAACTTCAAGACAACTTCAACATCAACATGCTGGCTCTGGTGGACGGCGTTCCGCGAACGCTCAACCTCGCCGAGGTCATCCACGAGTACATCGCCCACCAGTTCCAGGTGATCACGCGGAGGACCCGTTACCGCTTGCGGAAGGCCGAGGAGAGGTCTCACATCCTCGAAGGGCTCGTCATCGCCCTGGACAATCTGGACGAGATCATCCCCCTTATCAGGGCCGCCGCGAACGTGGAGGAGGCCCGAGACGGGCTCATCTCACGCTTCGGCCTGTCGGGGATCCAGGCTCAGCACATCCTCGACATGCCGTTGCGACGCCTCACGGCGCTCGAGCAGGACAAGATCCGGGAAGAGTACGAGGCGCTACAGCAACTGATCAAAGAGCTGAAGGCGATCCTGCGCGATCCCTCCAGGGTCAGAGGGATCATCGCCGACGAGCTGCGTGAGGTGAAGACCAAACACGCAGACAAGCGACGAACCCGCCTGGTTCCGGACGAAGGCGAGTTCGACATCGAGGACCTCATCGCGGACGAAGATCTAGTCATCTCGGTGACGCGTGACAAGTACGTGAAGTCCGTGCCTCTGGAGACGTACAGGCGTCAGGGCCGTGGGGGCCGGGGGGTCCGAGGGGCTAACCTCAAGGAAGGCGACATCGTCGACCACCTGATCACCACGACATCCCACGCGTACCTCTTGCTCTTCTCGACCAATGGCCGCGTCTATCGGCTCAAGGCACACGAGATCCCGAAGCGTGATCGCACGGCACGTGGTACGGCCGTCGTGAATGTGGTGCCCATGCGACCCGAGGACGACGTGGCCGCCGTGATCGATACGCGCGACTACGAGTCGTTCCGGTATCTGCTCATCGCGACGCGGCGAGGCATCGTCAAGAAGACCTTGTTCCGTGAGTACGACTCTTCGCGTAGGGAAGGGATCATCGCGGTCAACCTGCGCCAAGGCGACGAGGTCGTGCGCGTTCGACCCACCTCCGGTACGGACGACGTGCTCTTGATCACCAAGAAGGGCAAGGCGATCCGCTTCAACGAGGACAAGGTGCGCCCGATGGGTCGCACGGCTACGGGTGTGATCGGGATCCGCCTCGACGACGACGACGAGGTGGTCTCTGCCGAGGTCGTCAGCGACGACGGTGCGGACATGCTGATCGTGACCCAGTTCGGCTATGGAAAGCGGACGAAGCTGAGCCAGTTCCCCCGCAAGGGTCGGGGCGGTAAGGGAGTGATCGCGGCCAAGATCACGAAGCCTCGGGGGCCGATAAGGGGCGCGAACGCGGTCAAGCCGGGGGACGAGGTGTTCCTGATCTCCGACAACGGTGTAGTGATCCGCACCTCCACCGACGGCATATCGCGCCAGGGAAGGCCCGCCACGGGCGTCAAGCTGATGGACCTCCCCGAGGGAGGCAGCGTCTCTGCGGTCGCCCCCGTGGTGGGCGAGGTGGACGACGACGGACAGACCAAGCTGAGCGGGGCCTAGCCGAGCCACCGTCCGGGATTCCCCCCTAGCGGCGTCCGATTCATCCATACTGGTGGCTCCGCGCTCAAGGAGATCATCATCGTGAGTTCCAGCCGCGAAGACCAAGGCGCCTGGCCCCGAGACCCCGAAGCCTCGTCGGCATCGGGTGGCCACGTGGCGCCGGGGTCGTCGGATGGACCCCTCTTCGACCCGCTGACCGCGCCGCTGCCGTCCGAACGTGCCCGTCGGGAAGAAACCTACGGGGCCGATGTCCGCCGGACCCAGAGACTCGCCCCAACGGAGCCGACCCTCCCCCCGCGGGCACCGGAGGAAAGACCCATGACCCGGCGTCGCCGGCGCGTGGCATCCCGGCGGGTCCGGCGCACGATCAAGAAGGTCGATCCGCTGTCGGTGCTGAAGATCGCCATCCTCTTCTACCTGATCATGTTCGTGGTCTGGCTGGTCTTGGTCGCCTTCGCATTCAACGTGTTGGACGCAACCGGTTTGTTCTCCACCATCGAGGACGCGGTCGGACCCGAAGGTTTCGCCCTTGAAGGCGAGGACTTCGAGATCACGTTGGGCGTGATCGAGAAATGGGCTTTCCTGTTCGGCCTCATCTCGGTACTCGTCGCGTCGGTATCGACGCTCTTGGGTGCCATCCTCTACAACATCGCGGCAGATCTCTTCGGCGGTGTCGAGATCACCTTCGTCGAGCGCGAGCTCTAACTCACCCGACCGGTAGGTATGTCTAGGATGGATGACGTTCCATCTCACCTATGACGAAGATGATCACGCTCGACGACGTGACCAAACGCTTCGGCGGTTCCGCCGAGGTAGCCGTCCGCGGTCTCTCGATGGAGATCGACGAAGGCGAGATCGTAGTGCTCGTCGGGCCCTCTGGTTGTGGCAAGACCACCACGATGAAGATGATCAACCGACTCATCGAACCGACGTCCGGAACCATCACCGTCGCGGGCTCCGACGTGATGAGACATGACCCGGTTCAACTCCGGCGCACGATCGGCTACGTGATCCAGAACGTCGGGCTGATGCCGCATCGGACGATCGAGCAGAACATCGCCACGGTGCCGAGACTTCTGAACTGGAAGGCGGAACGTATACGAGACCGCGTGCGCGAGTTGCTGGACATCTTCGATCTCTCGGACGGGTTGCTGGATCGCTATCCGAGCGAGCTCTCGGGTGGGCAGCGACAGCGCGTCGGGGTGGCCAGAGCTCTTGCAGCCGACCCGCCCGTGATGCTCATGGACGAGCCTTTCGGAGCGGTCGACCCCATCATCCGAGCGCGTCTGCAGGATCAGTTCCTCGACATCCAGCGGCAATTGCAGAAGACGGTCGTCTTCGTCACGCACGACATCGATGAAGCCATCCAGATGTCTGATCGCATCGCCATCCTGAACCAGGGCGCCAAGATCGAACAGATGGCGGCTCCCGAAGAGATCCTTCGAACGCCGACCAATGATTTCGTCAGGAACTTCGTTGGAGCGGAGCGCGGACTGAGGCGTTTGGGCCTCATCAGGATCGCAGATATCGAAGTCGAGGAAGGTCCCGTGGTTCAGAGCGACGCGTCCGTGAGCGAGGCTCGGGCGGCGATGGAGAAGTTCGACTTCGACTGGACGACCGTGCTCGAAGGAGAACGGCTGCTCGGATGGATCGACGCGTCGGATCTCGAGGTGCACGACTCAGTAGCGAAGACTCAGCCGAGGCCGTTCAGCGCTCATGTCGTGGCGAACGATTCGCTGCGTCAGGCACTCGACTCGATCGTGACATCGCGGACGCACATAGCGGTGGTCGTCTCGGACGGGGATAAGTACGAAGGGATCTTGACGATGGCTCGGATCTCGCGGGAGATCATCTCGTGAGTGGACAGCCGTTCTTCAGGTTCGACTGGGTGTGGGATCACAGGGACGACATCATGACCCGCCTGGGTGAGCACCTGGAGCTGACGCTCATCGCCGTGTTCCTCGGCTTCCTCATCGCATTCCCGATCTCGCTGTTCGCCTATCGACACCGCCGCGTGTACGCGCCCATCACGTGGGTAGCCGGGATCCTCTACACGATCCCCAGCCTGGCGCTCTTCGCCTTCCTCGCACCTTTCACCGGCCTCTCCGTCACCACTGCCGAGATGGGTCTGGTGAGCTACACGTTGCTGATCCTGATCCGCAACATCGTCGGGGGGCTCGACGGCGTTCCCGAGGATGTCCGTGAGGTCGCGCGCGGCATGGGTTACACGCCTCGACAGATGCTGTGGAAGGTAGAGCTTCCGCTTGCCGTGCCGGTGATCTTCGCCGGTGTCCGGATCGCCACGGTGACCACGATCGGCCTCGTCACGGTCACCGCCCTGATCGGTCAGGGAGGCTTCGGCTATTTCATCCTCCAGGGCTTGAGCCGGTTCTTCAGCACGGCGACGATCCTGGGGGCGGTCTTGTCGATCGCCTTGGCGGTGCTGGCGGACCGACTCCTGATCGCGATGGAGCACCGCCTGACGCCCTGGGCCCGGGCCCGGGGAGGGGCCGTCTGATGGAGACGTTCCAGGACGTGACCGCATGGTTCTCGGACCCGGTCAACTGGTCCGGCCCCCAGGGCATCCCGCAGCGACTGATGGAGCACCTCCAATACTCGTGGGTCGCCGTCCTTCTGGCGGCGCCGGTCGGGGTCGCGCTCGGCACGTACATCGGCCACGCTCGGCGATTCGAGTTCATCACGGTGACGACGGCCAACCTTGGGCGGGCGCTGCCGTCGTTCGCGATACTCGCGCTCGCCTTCCCGATCGCGTTGCACTACAACCTCGGTTTCAGCATCTGGCCGACGGTTGCCGCTCTGTTCTTCCTCGCGGTACCACCGATACTCACGAACACCTACGTGGGGGTGAAGGAGGTCGATGCCGACACGGTGGAATCGGCCCGTGGGATGGGGATGAGCGGGTCACAGGTCCTCCGGAGGATCGAAGTGCCGCTCGCGGCGCCCCTGATCGTCACCGGCATCCGAACCGCCGCCGTGCAAGTCGTGGCGACGGCAACGCTCGCGGCAGTCGTCGCCGGGGGTGGTCTGGGCCGGTTCATCGTTGATGGATTCGCACGGCAGAGAGGAGACATGATCCTGGGCGGAGCTTTCCTCGTCGCCGCCCTGGCGATCCTCACGGAGGTCTTCTTCGCGTTCGTCGAACGATCGGTGAAGCCGCGCACGGCATCGCAAGACAGATCACGCTTCAAGCCCCCATACCGGCATGCCGCACAAGCGGGTCGACCGGGTGGGGACGGCTATGTGCCGGGAGCCTGATCAGAACTAGCCACGAGCGACGGATAGGGTCGACGGTCCAGACGGGTTCACGTTCGGAACCCGCCGGAAATGAGAGGGAGGTTTACCCATGCGGATCTTCCGCAATAGCGTTCTCGGGGCGATCCTCCTCACGCTCGCGCTCGTCGCGACCGCGTGTGGTGGATCGGGTGGGGACGGCGATGACACCGGCAGCAACGGAGACAAGGGTTCGATCACCGTCGGCTCCGATAGCTTCCCGGAAGCGCAGATCGTGGGCGAGATGTATGCCCAGGTACTGGAGAATGCTGGGTTCGAGGTCGAACGACAACTCGACATCGAATCGCGTGAGGTTCGTCTGCCGGCGATGGAGTCCGGCGAGTTACAGGTTGCGCCGGAATACGTTGCGAGCTTGCTGTCCGTCATCGATCCCGACGCCGACATCTCCGGCGACGTGGACGAGGTAGCCGGAACGCTAGAAGGCGTCCTCGGAGAGAAGGGGCTCGAGATCCTCGAGCCGTCCGCCGCGGTCGATACGAACGCCTTCGTCGTCACCCAGGAGGTCGCCGACCAGAGCGGGCTGTCTGCGGTGAGCGATCTGGAAGGCGTGGCCTCGGACATGGTCCTCGGCGCGCCGGCCGAGTGTCCCGACCGGCCCTTCTGCATCCCGGGTCTGAAAGAGGTCTACAACGTCGAGTTCGGCGACTTCAAGGCTTTGGAGTATGGAGCCGCGACCGTACAAGCACTGAGCTCGGGTGCCGTCGACGTCGCGCTGCTCTTCTCGACCGATCCGTTGATCGACCAGCAGAACCTCGTGTTGCTCGAGGACGACAAGGGTCTGCAATCGGCCGACAATATCGTTCCGCTCGTTTCGTCGGACATAGCAGAAGACGTGGCCGAGATCCTCAACGAGGTGAGTGCTGCGCTCACCACCGAGAACATCACACAGCTGAACGCTCGCGTGGCGATCGACGCCGAGGACCCCGAAGACGTAGCCCAGGAGTTCCTCGAAGAGGAAGGTCTCATCTAGCCACCCGTCGAAGGCACTCTCAGGTTCGCACGACGTGCCCGGGGGTGCCTTCGGCGCGTTCGGCCGCCTTCTTCTCGCCGGCCTCGACGGGGACGGTCAATCGATTCTCGGGCGGTGCCAGCGGGCAGACCCAGCGAGGGTCGTAGCTGCAGGACGGGTTGTAGGCGAAGTTGAAGTCGAGGACCAGACGGTCGTTCTCCGTGCCCAGGTCGGCGCCCTTGACCGTGTCGATCAGGTAGCGACCCGCCCCGTAGGTGGTGTCACCGCTGGTCTCGTCCCGGAAGCTCAGGAACGCGCCACCGCCGTAGCCCTCCAACCAGAACAGGGACAGGAACTGGGGCTCGCCGAGCAGCTCGAAGGAGGCCCGGGCGAACCGGACGAATCTGTATGGGGCTTGCCCGCTGGTGGCTATCTGGATCCGGTCGCGATCGGTCGGTGCCAGGGTTCCGGTGACCCGCAGGCCGGGGTCGTAGTCGAAGTAGGGGAGACCCGCGAACGCCGAACGCTCCTCCGGCGGCAGGGGGGACTGGGGATGTTGCCCGAACAGGTGATCACGCTCCTCTCGCCACTCGCGCCAGGCCTCGTCTGGGGCCGTTGATCGACGGATCCGGGCGTAGAGCTCGAAGACACGTCGTTTCCAATCCAGAAGCCCTACCTCATTGATGTCGACGCTCATCGCGGCGACCATAGCCCAGGAACATCACCGGTCTCCCCGACGTTGGGCGACTACATGACTGGAGTCTCATGAGCCGTAAGAACTGGATCCTGACGGCGGTCATCTTGGCCTCGGGCACCGTCTTCTTGGATGGGACGGTCGTGAATGTCGCGCTGCCCCAGATGGGCAAGGAGTTGTCGCGCTCGTTCCTGGGATTGCTCGAGGGCCAGACCTACGTCTATTACGGATACCTGCTCACACTCAGCTCCTTCTTGATCCTGGCCGGTGCGCTGAGTGACTTCTTCGGGCGTCGTCGGGTGTTCTCGATCGGGGTGGCCGGGTTCGCGATCACGTCCATGCTCTGCGCGCTCGCGTGGAACATGGAGGTCCTCGTCGCTTTCCGCCTCCTCCAGGGGATCGCCGGTGCGATCCTCATCCCGGGCTCACTGGCGATACTCACGGCGTCGTTCGAAGGGGAGGAGCAGGGGCGCGCGTTCGGGATATGGGCCGGCGCCTCGTCGGCCGTGACGATCCTGGGACCCGCGATCGGAGGCGCCGCCGTGACCTATATCTCGTGGCGCGCCGTCTTCTTCATCAACATCCCGCTGCTGGCCCTCGCCTTCTACGCGACGGTCAAGCACATCGACGAGTCAAAGGACGAAGAAGCTCCGGCTCACTTCGACTGGTTGGGGGCCGTCGTGATCGCTCTTGCTTTGGGCGGCGTGACCTTCGGTCTTATCCGAGGCGAGGTGCAGCGCTGGGAGGACTCGCTCGCGTTCACGGCGATAGGTGTTGGTCTCCTTGCCACTTTCGCCTTTCCATTCCTGATGAGGATGCGTAAGAACCCCCTCGTTCCTCTCGGCCTCTTCAAGTCCCGAAACTTCAGCGTTACGAACCTCTCCACATTGATCATCTACGGCGCTCTGTACGTCACGTTCCAGTATCTGGCGCTCTTCTCGATCGGGACGCTGGGTTACAACGGGCTCGGATTCGGGCTGGCCGGGATCCCCGGTTCTCTGTTCCTGGTCCTGTTCTCTTCGAAGGTGGGAGCGCTGGCCGGGAAGTACGGACCGCGCGCCTTCATGGCCGTCGGCCCGGCCGTCATGGGGGTGGGACTGCTGTGGCTGGCGCGCGTGCCTTCCGACAGCACTCCGTGGCAGGCAACGCTCGACGATCTCTCGTCGTTCGTTCCACCGACCGGTTACCTGGTCGACGTATTGCCGGCGTTGGTCGTTTTCGGAATCGGCCTCACGATCATGGTGGCTCCGCTGACCACGGCGCTCATGCGCTCGGTCGAGGTGCGACATTCGGGTCTAGCGTCGGCGATCAATAACGCGATCTCTCGCGTGGGACCGCAACTGATCGGAGCCGCCCTCTTCATCGCCTTGAGCATCAACTTCTACGCGGCCATGGAAGAACGGGTGCCCTCGCTGGACGTCTCCTCGCCGGAGGTGCGAGAGGACATCTCGCCTCTGAACCAACCGCAGGACGCGCCCCCCGAAATTATCCAGGCGGCCAAGGAATCCTCGACCGAAGCGTTCCACGTTGCGATGTTCGTATCGGCCCTGGCTTGCTTGCTGGGTGCCGCCGTGAACGCCGTGGGGATCCGCAACGAGCAACTGGTGGGTCACGACGAAGCGAGGAGAGCGACGGAGCCGGCCGAGGCGACGCCACGGCCTGACCGGTCTCCCGCCAGCCTAGGCACTCAGGTCGGCGCGACGGGCGTTCGTGGAGACCAAGTCGTAGCCGCTTCGCGCCAGAGCCCGCAAAGCGATCGAGAGGTGTGAGCCTAAGTGGACGCTATTCGAACGCTCTGAATGATGTGAGAACACTCGCCCGGTGCGTAGATCCGAGCAGGGCGCCGACGGTCGACCCGCAGTCGACGGGTCGGGGAGGATGGCCGGCCGCGTTCGCTACTCGCTCCTTGACCACACATTTGCGGTACCCGACAGTAGTAATCGGGCTGGGGTACACAGGAAGGTTCGATGGTGGGAAAAACGGAGAAGGCTGCACCGCCGGTCGCTGAACCAGGGTCTGCGTTGGCTACTCAGGATCACCGCGGCGGGGTCCGTATTCAGACTGAGGCGCTCGGCAAGGTAACCAAGAGTGGCGTAGCGCTCCTCCAGGGGATCTCGTTAACGATCCAACCAGGGGAACTGGTCGGAGTCGTCGGCGGCAGTGGCGCCGGCAAGACCACGTTGCTCGAAGCGCTCGCAGGTGTCTCGCCGGCGAACTCAGGGCGCGTGTTATTCGACGATGTCGATCTCTACGCCAACCGAGATCTGTTCCGAACGATCCTCGGGTACGTGCCCCAGGACGACATCATCCACATGGATCTTCCTCTCTCTCGAACCCTCCGGTACGCAGCTCGTTTGCGACTGCCGCCGGATAGTCCGGAGGGGACCGTGGGCGCCGCCGTCGATGAAGCCCTTGCCACGCTCGATCTCGTCGAACGCGCCCAGACTCGCGTCGCTGCCTTGAGTGGAGGCCAGCGGAAACGGGCCAGTATCGCCGTCGAAATGCTTACTCAACCCAAGGTGTTCTTCCTCGACGAACCCACGTCGGGCTTGGATCCTGCGACGAGCGCTGAGTTGCTGAAGACGTTGCGGAGCTTGGCAGATCAAGGCGCGACGGTTGTTTTCACCACCCATAGCGTCCAGGACTTGACGGGATGCGATCGCGTGATCTTCCTTGCACAAGGCGGCCGCCTGGCTTTCGTCGGAAGCGCGGACGAAGCCCGCACCCACTTCGCCGTCGCATCTGTTGAGCAGATCTACGAGCGACTTGGCGCTGATTGGGCCGACCACCACGAGACGGGCTTACCTCCTCAGGCAAGCATGGCCCGTCTACGTAAGCCGGGTGCCCCCGTCGTCGGCGCTCGGGGTCGCTCCCTACCCGGTGCCTTTCGCCAGCTCGCGGTGTTGACCGCCCGGTCCCTGGAGACCATGACGCGCAACAAGCTAACCCTGGCAATCCTGCTTGGCTCGCCGGCGATGGTCGTGGCGATGTTCGTGGTCCTTTTCAGGCGCGGTGCGTTTGCGTTCGACGATCCCAGTCCCACTTCCATACTCATGATCCTGTTTTGGGTGACGTTCGGCAGCTTCTTTTTCGGACTCACCTACGGGTTACTGCAGATCGTTACCGAGCGGGCCATCGTTCGCCGCGAGTACCTCGTCGGGCTCAGGCTGACTTCATACCTGTTCTCGAAGGTGGCCCTGCTGCTCCCATTCCTCTTGGTGGTGAATGTCGTGATGCTGGCCGTGCTCCGCGCGCTGGACAGGCTTCCCTCGGACAGCTTGTCCACGTATGCGTCCGTTGCTGTGACACTGACCCTCGACGCATTGGCGGCCCTGGCGACGGGACTCCTAGCGTCCGCAGCCGTTTCCACCCCTTCCCAGGCGACGCTGGCTCTACCGATGCTGTGCTTTCCAGCGGTGCTGTTCTCGGGAGCGATCCTTCCCGTGAATGTGATGGCAAGTCTCGGGAAATGGATCAGTGCGGTCATCCCCGTGCGGTGGGCCTTCGAGGGGGTCGGGCACGATCTCGGCGTTCGCCATCTCTTGAACCATGGAGGATCCGACCTTGGACCTCCGCTGGTCGAGACCTATGGATCCTCAGGCATGGAGCCAACGGGCGTCTACTGGCTCTATCTCGCGGTATTCACGATCGTGTTATTGGGCGCCGCTCGGTGGATCCTTCTCCGCTCGGTGCGGCGAGGAGGCCGGTAGGGCGCGCTCACGGTGACGGGAGCGATCCCCTGAGCACTCCGCGCCAACGTCACGAACGGCAATCAGTCCGGTGCGGGTTCGACCCTGGCAGTGGCAGCACTATTCAGACCCCCTGGGATCGCGCGTCCAGGGGTTCATCGACCGCCGCTTTTACCGTCGCAAGGTACGACGCGCGGCTAAGACGCTCGAACAGTTCTCCCAACGCTTGCGCGACGAGCTCAACCTCGAATCGCTGACGCGAGAGCTCATGGACGTCATCAACCACACGATGGGGCCCAGCCAAGTGTCGGTGTGGCTTCGAGCCTCTTCAACGAATGATGCGGCACTTATCGGAGCCGACGCGATCAGCCAAGGATGACGGTGCAGAGATGGCTGGGGCACGGCTCTGGTAAGCGGCCACAGGGGATGGGTCTCGCGGTTCCTTCCGGAGCGGTCACGTCGAACCTAGCAAGGAGAATCGCACGTCAGTCCCGGCTCCGGGGAGAGGATCGGACCGCCTGAGCGAGGTCTCGGTGGGGCCGAGAAGAGAGGTCAACTCCGGGCCCAATAGCGCAAAGCGATCGCGCCCAAAGGTAGGAGATCGGCCACGGGTGGCTAATAGCACGAAGGGTAGCCGCCGCGCCGCGGCCGGTCTCTCGGCGCGGATCCGCCATCGAGTTCGAGAGGGTGAGCGCCATGCGCAGGAAGATCGGGCCCGTAGTGTTGGTCCTAGTCCTGTTGTTCGCGAGCCTGGGCGCAGCCACCACGGACGCTGTGGCGGTCCCGAACCCCGTCGCCACCACGGACGCCGAGTATCTCGCCTACGGCCGCGCGTTCCCCGACCCCCACGGGTGCACCAACGGGGCCCCTGGAACCAGCCCCCACGCCAAGGGGAACGTTTGCGTGGGCCAGTTCCTCCACCACGACGAGACCATCGCGGGCGCGGAGTTCCTCGAGAGTAAGCATCCGCGGTTCCTCCAGGTAACACGCCTGGATCAGGCCTATGACAACCCGAACTTCCGCTCGGCGGGAATCCCCACGGCCTTTGGCCCGGACGAGGACGGCGATCCGCAGGTCCTGAGCCGGGACCGGCGTCCCCTTCACCTGTTCAAGATCACGGACGCGGAGTCGGACATCCCCGAGGCCGACCGTCTGCACTTCGTCTACGCCCTTTCCATACACGGGATCGAGCGAGCCGGCCTGGAGGGCGGAGTCCGGGCCATGGAGGACCTGGTGACCTGGGCTGCCTGCGAGGCGGACCCCTCAGCGGCTCCGGCCTGTGCTACGGAGGGACCTTTTCCCAAGCCGATCGTGGAGACACCGACGCAGCGTGAAGTCCCCACCGCCGGGGACGTCCTCCGCCGCTCGGTGATCTACTTCATGCTCCCCAATCCGGACGGCTGGCACCGTGGCGAGGTCGTGGAGGGCGGGCTCTTCTACCAGCGCTACAACGGCAACGGTGTCGACCTGAACCGCGACTGGCCGACCGTCGGGTACACATACCGTCCCTACTCGCCGGCGTCCGAGCCCGAGGTGAAGGCCTACACGGAGGTTCTGCGGAAGATCCGGTCCGCAACCTCGGGGAACCGGTTCGCCGGAGGCATCGACCTCCACGGCCAGCTAACGGCGAACGCGTTCTCCTTCACGCTCTTGGGTTCGGGACAGCGCGACTTCCGGAAGAACTTCTCCACGGTCGACCAGTCCCTGCGGGCGTGGGAGGACCAGACCGCTCGTCTGGCGTGGTCGCCCTACATCGGGTCGGTGTTCGATGTCGCCGACCAGTGGGGCACGGTGGTGGACACCATCGGTTACCAGGTCACCGGCGGCCTCGGGGACTGGTTCGAGTCCCCGATAGGCCTGGGGGCGGTGGGGATCGACAACGAGATGTCTCTGTCCCACCTCGCGCCGAACACCGCCTACGAGCCCGGGTTGGAGCAGGCCCACATCGACGGCAACAAGGGGCTGATCTACTCGCAGATCTCCTCCATGCTCACCGAGGAGGACTCCGATTTCGTGTACGACCCACGGGGCAGGGTGGCGTACATCTTCGATCCCCGGCGCATCTCACACCTCGGAGACGATCGAGACCAGAACCCCGGATTCCCGGCCCAGAACGACATCGACACTCTCGTGCCCTGTGCTTCTGGGGCTTGTGATGGCGGCGAGTTCGTCATGGAAGGCGACGCCCCGACGCTCGAGTTCGACGTGCTGGGCCCGAACCGGGGGATCTGGAACGGCGGGATCACCGTGGAGGCGACGTTCACCAACCTCCAGGGCATCTCCCCCACGGCCTCCTTCCCGAACATAGAGCTCCAGAGGTTCGAGACCGACCACGGGGACAACGAGTGGGAGACGGTGGCCCGGTCTTACATCCAGGGCGGCCAACCCGACCTCTATGCTCAGGCCGGTCAGATCGTGACCGCGAACGACCCGGTCCCGGGACGGTGGCGGGTACGGGTGACCAGCTCGGTCGGGGGGCCGGTCCGCCTGGAGATCGATTTCAACCGCCACACGGCGGAAGAGGATCCCGGCCAGGCGCCCTTCGACGTGTCGAACATGGACTTCTTCGACGACCTGAACAGATACATCCCCGGCGCCGACGAGGACTTCGAGGCGGTCACCGTGGACCAGGTCCTGGCCGACCCCGGCCTCCTGAACGGGTTCGACTCCGTCGTGGTGGCCAACGACTTCATGCCCGGGTTCGTGTTCCCGGCGGAAGAGGTGTTCACCGGTGAGCCCCAGGACGCCATCGAGTTCAGCTTCGGCCCCGAAGCGGCGCCGGCCCCGCAGGTCGGACCCGATGGGACCTTCGAGTTCGACGTCGTGGGGGCGCCCGATGCCGACAACGACCAGATGGTGGTCACCGGCAACTGGGAGGTTCCCAGCGACTACGACCTCCACGTCGAGCAGCTCGTGGGCGACGCGTGGGTCAATCAGGGATGCCAGTGCTCGTTCATCACCAACGGGGAGCAGGTGACGGTGACCGCTCCGCAGGCCGGCACGTGGCGGGTCCGGCTCCAAAACTTCGCCGCCGCGCCTCAGCCGGTACAGGGGACGATCGAGTTTTCCTCCGATCCTCCGCCTCCGGTGCCTCCCGCGAGTGAGTACACCCAGGAGGAGTTCCAGCAGTACGCCTCGGCCCTCGGAGGCTTCGCCGAGGGCGGCGGGAACCTGGTGCTCACGGACCGGTCCCTCCAGGGACTGGTGGGCATGGGCGTGGTACCGGAAGGCTCGATCGATTCGTCCCAACCGGGCGGGCGCGGGCCGGTTCCCCGGTACCAGTTCAACGTCCCCGACCGCGGCAACCTCTGCACCCCCGACAGCACCGATCCCCTGGTGAAGGACGTGTGCTTGCCCGGCACCGCGGGGGGCACCGCCAGGCAGGCCGTCGAGCCCACCCCGCTGGGGTACTCGCCGGATGCCACCGAGGACGGGGCCCCGGATGCCAAGCTCACCCAGTTCTTCGTGGACCGGGCCGCGTGGGAGGCCGGATGCGGGAAGGACGACGAGGCGACGTGCACCTCGGGACTGTTCGGGACCGGGACCGGGCTCGGAGAGCGCAGGTTCGGCGACGGGGTGATCCGGATCGCCGGGGCCATGTTCCCCGACCCGAACTACAACCCCGGCGGCCCCCGGGACATGCGGTTCGGCCTGGCCTCGTACTCGCTGACCTTCTCGGCCTGGCAGATCCTCCTGAACCTGGTGGACTACGAGGCGCCGTTCGTTCCAAGGCTCGGCGTTGACCTCGGATGCGACCCCTGCCAGTTCTCCACGCGGGCCGGCGAGGAGGGCTCGACCACCCTGACCGTGGCCAACACCGGCAACGTGGACGACACCTACTCGCTGTCGGTGGCCTCGGCTCCCCCGGGGTGGGAGACGTCGCTGGAACCCGACTCGCTCGCGGTGGAGCCGGGCTCGATGAGCCCCTCCGCCCTGTCGGTGACCCCACCCAGGAGGGCGAAGCAGGGGACATACGAGGTCACGGTCGAGGTTGTCTCTGAGTCCGACGCGCAGGTGAGCGACGTAGTGACGGTCTCGGTGGAGGTGACGAAGGGGCGGACAGGGAGGTAAGCCTTCCAGAAAGCGCCGCGGCGTCGCCCCCGCCCCCGACGGCAGTGTTTGGTACACCGCGCAGGGGTCGGGAGAGCTCGGCCGGCTCGATCCGGAGACGGGCGAAACCCACCACATCCGGCTGGGAAACAGGTCGGCGCCGCACGGCGTCATCGTCGGGCCGGATGGCGCTCCCTGGATCACCGACGGCGGGCTCAACGCGATCGTCCGTGTGGATCCCGCCACTGAGAGGGTGAGACGCTATTCCCTCCCCGGTGACGCCGCCTTCGTGAACCTCGCGTCTCTGGCCGGTAGCCACATCGCGCGCATCGATATAACAACGGGACGCGCAAGGTCATCGAGCCACCCACCAGGGGCCACGGGGCGCGCCGCATCTGGGCCGACTCGCGCGGCCGGCTGTGGGTGAGCGAGTGGGATGCAGGGCAGCTCGGTGTGTACGACCCGGAGACGTCGCGCTGGCGCGAATGGGACCTGCCCGGGGACAACCCACAGCCCTACGCCGTCTTCGTCGACGACAAGGACGTCGTGTGGCTCAGTGACTTCGGGGCGAACGCGATCGTCAGGTTTGACCCGGAAACCGAGCGCTTCCGGGTCGTTCGGCTTCCGGGCTCGGCCGCCGATGTCCGCCAGCTGCTCGGTCGCCCGGGGGAGGTGTGGGGAGCCGAGTCCGGAGTGGACAAGCTCGTCGTTATCCGCACGCGTTGACGACCGCGAGAGATTCCCGCTCGAATGCTTGCATCAGCCGAGGGTCAGCGCGGTCGACGGATCTGCGTCACCCAGTACTCGGCGGCCTCGGCTGATTCTGTTCCGAAACGGGCGTTGACGACCGCGAGCCGATCGCCCGCCCTGGCGAGAGTCGTTGGAACGTCGAACGTCTCGTCGGTGGAACGCCCGGTAACGTCCCCTGAGCGTAGGTCCGGCTCCAGCCGCACGAGGGTGAGCAGGTTGTCGCGGTTCTGCAGGACCCACAGTCGGCGGCCCCCGTCGAGCAGGATCCCGTCACCGTTGGTGACCGTCTCTCCGCCGAGGTCGATCATCGTGGTGCCACCGGTCTGCGGATTGACCGTGAAGAGGCGGCCGGTGTTGCTCTGCACCACGACGAGCGTCTTCCCATCAGGAGTGGCGTCGATCCCGTTGGCGTTGAAGCCCTCCTCGTAGACGAGATCACCAGTAAGCGGTACTGCCTCGGGCGTGCCGAACTCCCCCCTGCCTTGGATAGGAACCTTGTAGAGACTCGGATTGACAGAATCGGTGAAGTAGGCGGTCGTCTTTGTCGCGACGACATCGTTGACGAAGGTGCTCCCCGTGACGAGTTGGAACATCGCCAACTCGGCCCCCGTTGATGCGTCGTACACGTATGCCTGACCGGTCGGTCCCCCCGCAACGAATAGCATGTCGTTGCGCAAGGAGAGGCCGATCGCGTTTCGACCCTCCTGCGCCGGCACGAAGATCGATCCCTCACCCGTCTTAAGGTCGCCGCGGTAGATCGCCCCGGTGGGGATCGAGCCGACGAAGAAAGAGTTGGCATCGCGGGTCGCGATCCCCTCGGGCTGGAACCCATCCGGTAGCGGAGCGACCTTGGGACGGTCGTCGGCGAGGGCCCCCGAGCCACCTAACGCCAGCGCCATCAACAGCAATCCGAAGAGCGCCGCCGACCCCGTGCGACTCGCTACTGAAACGGTTCTAGCGATACCCATGGCACCGACTCCCCTCTCGATCCGCGCGATATGTCTTCTTGGGAGGATAGGCGCCTGCGAAAGTTAGGCGCGTTCGGAGGAGCTTCCAAGCCAGGGCTCCGATCTCCACGAG
Source organism: Actinomycetota bacterium (assembly GCA_009380005.1). Taxonomy (GTDB): domain Bacteria; phylum Actinomycetota; class CADDZG01; order CADDZG01; family WHSQ01; genus WHSQ01. The sequence goes on from WHSQ01000010.1 coordinate 56,855, forward strand.
CGCTGCCCGAGTTCGAACAGGCGGGGCGTAGGGGAGGCGCACGGTGGGCCTAAGTGGATGCTATTCAAACTTGACCGGGCTACTGAGATGCCTCGTCGAGAAGTGACCGACCTGTGGGATCTATCGGAGCATGGCTCGGGCATCGAACCCGAGCGTGCCTTGACGCAACAACTTTGTCGACTCCCGAACGCCCCAGAGAACAACGACTGGCTCGTCCACGGGCAAGGTTGACAACCCGTGGATCGGTGGTTAGCTCCCGGCGCCGACTCCGTGCCAGCGCTCCATGTGGTGGGCGTGTGTCTCGAGGTAGGCGCCGGGCTGGTAGTTGTTGTCGTAGAAGCCGGTGTCGAGGTGCACCGCCTGGACGTAGCCCGAGAGCACCATAGTCGTGAAGGTGTTCGGGAACTTGCCGTAGGTGTCGTAGACGTACTGGGCGACGTCGGTGAGACAGTCGACGAACTCCGCGGAGTAGGGGGTGACGCCCTGTTTGACCGTCTTCGCGTCCTGCCAAGGTCCGGGAGTCCGCGGGTCGTAGGCGCCGTCGGGACCGAACTTACGGTCGATGAAGATGCTGACCGCCTCGCTCATGTCCGACACATACGGCGGGCACAGGCCCTCGATGTGGCCGTCGAGCCCGACCGGGTTCGGCAGCAACCAACGGTCGTCATGCACGAACCGGAATCCGAGTCCTTTGACCCCGCCCTCGGCGAACGCCCCGAGGATGCTCCATCGGTTGAGCCCGTTGAAGTAGAGGCCGCCCAGCCCCATGGCCTGCATGGTGAGCACCATGTTGTGGCCTATGAACGCGAGCTCCGCCACGTTGCCCTCGTAGGCCATCTGCTGGAGCACCGTCAACGGGACGCGCTTCGTCTCGTTCAGGAGACCGCTACGGATGAAGGGCGCCGGGTCTCCAGCCGGCCGTCCGGCGATGTCGTCGACGAGCACGTTGCCGTTTGACAGGGCCATGGCCATGAACCCCAGCACCTGTTCGCTCGCGTCGCCGACGGGCATGAACAGTGTCGAGCCCGGCGCGTTCGCCATCCAGAGATTCGGCTCGAGCATGTGCGGCGGGGCAGCGGGGAGGTCGAGTCGGCGTTCGGAGAGCTTCACGGTGTTCGCACGGCATAGGTCGACGACGTGCTCGAGCGCGCTGGCGCGGTCTCCGTCGAACTCGCGAACTCGTTCTGGGAGCCGGTCTCGGGTATTCGTGAGATAGGTGCCTGAGTCATCGGTCGTGAACAGCACCGGAGTGCCGATCCCGGCAGCGGTCGGCGTGGTACGTCCCGTGTACCGCTGGGTGTAGTGGGCGTGCTCGTCGGGACGGTCGGGGCCGAAGGGCACCCCGAACGTCCAGCCGGTGACTCCCGTGCCAGCCGCGATCAGAATCGACCGCTCGAGTTCTGACAGCGGGACCGGCTCGGCCTTGGAGGTGTAGGCGAGGGGACCCGACGGGAGCTCCATCCCGAGCCCGAAGCGGCGTGCGCGGCGCCCGGCGATGGCGTCGAGGAGGGGGAACTCGGTCAGGCCGGGTTCCAGGCCGCCTCTTGAACTACTCGCGTCCGTTCCGCCCATCGGCTCCAACTATAGGAGCCGCTCACCATGCCGTCGATCGTTCAGCGGTCCTCGCAGCCGTCAGGTTGCCGATTCCGGCGATCGAAGCGTTCCACCACGAACTTGAGAATGGCGTGGCTTCCTCTCGTCTGATCGGCACCCGGTGGCGCCATCTCCTCGACGGTCACCCAGGCTCCCGTCTAGATAGGCACTAACCTATCGGGCCGCGAACAGCTCCCATCTGTCGGGTACTCCCTTCAGCTCGTGTTCCCCCCGTCCTTTGAACTCCAGCCCGGAGCCGACCACCAGATCTCTGACCGTCCGCGAGACTAGGACCTCGCCAGCCGCCGCCAGCGAGGCGATTCGAGCCCCGATGTGAACCGCGATCCCTCGCACGGCATCCCCGCCCGTTTCGACCTCGCCGGTATGAATCCCGGCCCGGATCGGAAGACCCAGCTCGCTGAGGTCCCGCACCGAGGCCTGCGCGCAGCGGACTGCCCGAGCCGGCCCGTCGAAGGTCGCCAGGAATCCGTCCCCCGCCGTGTCCACCTCCCGACCTCGGTGCGCCTCGAGGTTCCCCCGCACCAGCGCATGATGGCGTCCGAGCAGGTCGCTCCAGGCGCGGTCTCCGAGCTCCGCGGCCCGCTCCGTGGACCCGACGATGTCGGTGAACAACACGGTCGCCAGCACCCGGTCAGGCTCCGGACCGCGGCGAACCCCGGTGAGGAACTCCTCGATCTCGTCGAGGACGACGTCCGCGTTCTCCAGGAACATGTAGTGGTCCGCGCCGGCGAGCTCGACGAATCGGGCATCGGGGATCTGGGAGGCGATGTACCGGCCCTCCTCCACGCTCGCCTCCTCATCCCCTATTCGATGCATGACGAGCGTGGGGACGCGGATCGTGGGCAGGACGTCGCGGACGTCGATGAGGGTATTCATCCTGGCAAGGGATGCCGCGGCCCTGGGGCTCGCTCCCTGTCGGAGGTACGAGCTCAGCCACCGCGCGAAGGCAGGGTCGTTCTTTGCGCTCGACGTGAGCATGGCGAGATTTGCCTCGCTCCCCCACATCCGCTCGACGTCCTCGATGTAGCGCTCCCGCTCCTCGGGGGTGGGCGCCCACGGATAGTCCTCGGACCACAGTCGCTTCGCGAACACCCCGAAGGTAACCACGGCCACGGTGCGATCCGGATGGCTCGCGGCGAACAGGAAGGCCATGTTGCCACCTTCCGAGTGGCCGAAGAGCGCCGCCCGCTCCGAGCCCACGGCGTCCATCACCGCGCGGACGTCATCCATCCGCTGCTCCAGGGTCGGCAGGTCCGGATCGGGGACCGGGTCCGAGAGGCCGGTCCCTCGCTTGTCGAAGAGGATCAGGCGCGAGAAGGAGGCCAGGCGCTCCAGGAAGCTGGCCGAGCGCGGCTCCTCCCACATGAGCTCGACGTTCGATACCCATCCGGGCACGTAGACCAAGTCGAGAGGGCCCTCCCCGACCACCTGGTACGCGATGTGGACGTCTCCGCTCCTTGCGTATTCGGTTCGGGGGACTCCCTTCATCCCGCGACTCCAGCTGCACCCGCCACCGCGAAAAGACGGCACTCCTCACGGACGCCCCTGAGAGTGTGCGACCCTCGATCCTCGAACTCGACTCCAGATCCGGCGTCGAGGTCGTTGACCGTACGAGAGACGAGGAGCTCAAGCACCATTGTCCCCTACGGGTTCTGGCTGCAGCTCCGATCGTTGGGGGCCGGAGAGGATGCTCATTGGCGGGCACGGCGGAGCACTTTTGGCTGCGTCCTAGGCAACTCTGAGTCGGGCACGAGCGGAAGCGTAGTCGAGATCCCCATGGAGTCAGAGTCCCAGGGCGGTGGGCCCACGACTATCGAGATGACATACGAGCGGCAGCCTCAAGCTGTCGCCATCCTCTGCAACATGACGGGGAACAGACACAACCCGATGACACGGTCGAATGCGGCTTTCTGGGGATCTCGCGGGAAGGCCGGCCAACGATCACACGCGGATCGGCTGGAGATGGACGCGTCTTCCTGCGCTTTCGTCTTGTGGGCCTAAGTGGATGCTATTCAAACCTGGTTGACGAGCTGCGAAGTCTCAGCTGAGCCGCGCTTCAGGGCCGTTTGGGGCCGGTGATCTCCGCCGTACCCGGCGCCCGATCCCAGAGCTT
>WHSQ01000110.1 GCA_009380005.1 Actinomycetota bacterium
GAGCCAGCGCTCACCGGGCTGGTCCCACCACCCGTACGGCCTGCCCGTGTCGGGGTGGATCGACGGCGCGACGACCGCGTAGCGCCACCCGTGGTGGACGATCTGGATGCCCGCGCCGGGGTCGTGCCACGTGGCCCGCGACGGGACCCGGTACAAGAGGATCCCACTCCCGTCGGTCCGCGACGTCGACACGATCGTGGGCGGGAGCGCGCCCCAGCGCTCTTCCAGCCGCGCGCGAGTCTCCAGCCCGCCCCCGCGGACGTCCACGTCGATCCCGACGACGTCCGGCGGCAACCTCAGGCCGAGGTTGCCCTCGCCCTCCTCGCCGGCGATCCACTTCTCCACCTGCTCCGTCGCCGGGTCCACTCCCAACCGTCCCGTAAAGCCGTCAGGCGGCGGCGACTTCCTCCGCGGCGGTAGCGGCACGATGCCCTTCCAGCCGGCCTCAAGGTAGGCCGACGCCCCGTCGCGGTACGGCAGCGACACGCTTCCTCTCCGATCTCTTCCTGTCCAGGCCCGCCCGCATCGGGGCGCGTGCCGCGTCAGCGTACCACCCGTCGCCAGGACTAGCTGATATACTGGCGCGTACGATGAAATTGACGGCGCGACGCACCCTCTTACCCGGGCCACAGCGAGCCGTCCCGAGATGATAAGGAAGTGAGAATGACCACCGACTATGCCCGCGTCGTCTTCGCCGCCATGACGGAGACGAAGAGCAAGTTCGCGCTGGCCGAAGCGCTGGCCGAGGATATCCCACCCCGCCGGTCTGGCCCAACTGATGAGAAAACTGTTCCTGAGTTCTTGACCGCTGCACGCCAGGCGATCATTGACGCAGGTGGCGAACCGAAGAGCGTCGAAACTCTGAAGCATTATCGCGAGACTGCTCTGTGGGTCCGGTTCCCCGGGGAACCGAACCGGTACCAGTGGATTGATGACGCTTCCTTTACAGCGCACCGTCGCGCATGGGCTGCCGGAATGTCCTATGAGGACTTCATCGCGCTTCCCATCAAGACCGGGGATGCTGTCAATGAGTTCGTTGGCAAAGGTGCTATCCGCGGAACGTCAACAATCAAGACCTGGTCGCCTGAGCAGAAGGCCGCCGCCGCCCGCGAGCTTCTTGACGACCCTGACATCGCCGACGACGTCGACGACTGGGCCACCCAGCGGGTCGTCCAGCGTCACGCCGAGCGCACTCAGCACCGGCCGCCCCGCGGTAGCGACAAGCCGCTCCGACGGGCCATGACCGAGATGGAGCTGACGCTGCTCTCCAAGCTCAACGCCCTCGACCACTTCGCCGGCATCTGCCGCGACATCAACGAGAACGAGGTCGACCTCGACCCGGAGACGTTCGGCAAGCTCACCGCAGTCGCCCAGCAGATCGTCGTGGAAATCCAGTTCTACGCGATCCGCCACGGCCTCGACTGCGACCTGAAGGTGGCGCAGTGATGGCGCGCGTCCGGTTCCCCGACCACGTCCATGCCGTCGACAACTTCATCGACGGTCTCAGCCAGGCCCGTCGCACGCAGTTCACCGTCCGCGAGCTCGCGGAGTGGATGACCGACCAGATCAAGCCCGTGCCCAGGGGGACGCGTCGGCAGCGGCTGGTCAGCGACCAGATCCAAGTGTGCTCCCAGTGGCTTCAGGATTACTGGAAGCGGCAGGCCAACGAAGACGACCCGATGCTGTGGCACATCTCGTGTGCGAGCTTCGGGCCCAGCGCCTACTGGGAGTTTTGGGCTCCGAGCTCAGATCGAGAGCACCTCGTGGCGAACGGCCGCGTCACGACCAGCAAGGCGCTGCGCGTTCAGCTGGCGAACCGGATCGAGCGGTCGATCGCGCCGCTCATCCCGGCCGACGACCGGGAGGCGGTCATGGCCGACATGGAAGCGGTCGTCGACATGGCCGTGGAGCGGATCATGGAGTCACTGACCGGCTGAGGCGACGACGCTCGCCTGTTCCGGCGGCGATGGGTATGGTACCGTCGCCGCCGGAGCAACCACTCCCACGACGAATAGGAAATCAAGATGAACGACCAGTCATGGCCTGATCCCGTTATCCCTGTGCCCGACGACCGCACGTCCGGCGTCGCCGCTTTCTGGGCGTCCCTCGGCGCCGCGGTGTACATGCTTGTATTCGCCTTCCTCGTCTTCACGGCGGTCGTTGCCGGCGCCGAAGAGGGAACCGGCATGGTCGGCGGAGTCCTCTTCCTGATCTTGCTGGTGTTCGGCGTGCCCTTGCTGTGGCTCGTCCCCGGCGTCATGGCCGCCCGTCCTGCGAAACGGATCACCGCTCTGGCGTGGCTGCTGTGGTTCGGCCCGTTCGGCCTGATCGCCGTGTTCGGTAATCTGCGCTGACGAGCAACGACACGAAGGAGAGGAAACCGACCATGAAGCTCAGCGACGTCGTGCTCGGCCAGCAAGTTGGCGTGCCGCGAACCTCGCCCACGGACGTCCCCGCGACGATCTGGGGCTACGACCTGGAGCGCACCCGGACCCTCGAGGAGCTCGTCCGCCGCGGCGGCGACACGGAGATCACCAGCTGCACCGGGTACTACCGTGCGACCGTCCGCGACGTCGGCGTGCCCTACAAGAAGGGGCGCGGCGGAGTCGTGGTCGAGGTCACGTGGGAGCTGCGCCAGTGGCACACGTGCCGGTGCAACCAGTGCGGCGACGACCACATCCCGGACTCGCTTCTCGACGCACCCGAAGACGAGCGATACCACCCGTCGCAGGTCCGTCACCACGCGTGGGCCGTCCACCACACGGCGATCTGGCCGTGGGAGGAGCTGCTCGCGGAAGAGGTCGTCTGGCACGCCGAGTGGGTCGCGCGCCGCGCGGCGCACCGATGATGAAGAGGAAGGCAAGACCCATGCTCAAGCTCGCTCGCTCCTCAGACGGCCGGCCACTGTGGCTGGTCCGGCCGGCTCACGTCGGCGGCAACGGCCACCGCGTCGTCCACCTTGACGCGTACGGTGACCGCTCGCAGTCGCTGTGTGGCTTGCCCGGCCCGTGGAAGCGGACCGTCCCGGCGATGTGGCAGCGATGCCCCCGCTGCGAGGCGCGCCTGGTGATCATCCGCGCGACGTCGCACCGGAAGGCGGCAGCATGAAGTTCGGCGACTACGAGGCGACCGAGTACGACCCCGGCGACGGACTGGTGGAGTCCCGCTACCGGATCTTCTTCCCGAACGGGTACGGCGCCTCCATCATCCGCGGCCAGTTCACCAGTGGCGGGCCCGCAGGCCTGTGGGAGGTCGCCGTCCTCCGGCGCTACGCGGCCCACGAGGAGCTCGTCTACGACACCCCGATCAACGACGACACGCTCGGGCACCTCAGCGTCAGCCAGGTAGCCGACGTGCTAGACCAGATCGCGGAGCTCACGTGAGCGCCCCGGAGGAGGTGACGGTCGCCGTCGAGACCACCAAGCCCCTGCTCAAGACCACGGCGCGCGTCCACGTCACCGCGCTGGGCTGCGCCCGCGACGCGATCCTCGCTGGACAGGTCGTCACGATCTGGCTCGTGTACGACAACCGGCTGGGGCCCACGTGGTACGTGACGACCAGGCTCAGCGACGAGGAGTCGGCCGTCTGGCCCGCGCCCGTGTTCGAGTACGAGCCCGACGCGCGCGTCAAGCGCGCGCTCCGCGACCGAGCGCACGCGCTGGTCTGGCTGGTGGAGCCATGACGGGCCACTGCCAGGCCTGCCGGCGCCCGCTCGACGAGCCACCCAGCGTCACGTGCTGGCTCGACTGGGACCACGCCGCGTCAATCAGGCGCGCCGACGACCTCGACCTGCGCGCCGGCCGGCCCGCCGCCTGGGGCGCGGTGCCCGTCCTGATCGTCCTCTTCATCGTGGTCGCGGTCGCGCTAGCGGCTCTGCTCGTCATCTCTTACGCGTTGGGCTTAGCGTGAAGTCGTACGAGGCTGTCCTCGCGGCGCGCCTGCGGCGGATCTTCGAGCTCCGGCAGCGGAAGAAGTTGACCCCGGTCGAGAAAGTGGAGTTGGAAGAGCTGCGCGAGCGGCTGGCCACGAGGCCCATGCGGACGATATCGTTGGCTCGGACGATGGACCCACGACGGAAGTGACGATCCCCGTGCAGATCACGCTACCACGCTACCGCGACAAGCCGCTTGTGTTCACCGGCGAGCGACTCGCGCACGCATCATCCAGGTTCGACGGTCAGGACCGGTGGACCGAGATCAGCATCTTCAAGACGTCGTTCGAGGAGCAGCGCTACGCGCTTCACATCGTCGGCAAGTCGTCCGTCGCGGACGAGGTCGACCTGGTCACGACGATCTTGCTACACGACGCGGCGGAGATCCTCGAGACCCTGGCGCGCGAGGACCGCGACGGGATCGAGTACCTCACGCGCGTTGCCCGCGACGCGCTGGCGGAGGCCGCCGAGGCAGACGACGAGGTCCGCGACGCGTTCGAAGAGTGGACGTCCGTGGCCTGAACCGACGAAGGAGAGGAAGATGTCAACATCAGGTATCAAGATCGTGGTCTACGTCGGCGACCACCGCGCGCTCGAGGTCGACTATCCCTCGGTGTTCATGCTCACCGGAGACGACACGCGCGCGCAGTCGCCGGCCGGGCAGTGGCTCCAGATCATCGTGGCGCAGGCGCTTCAGCGGGCCACCGAGTCCGGCGTCCTCATGCGCTGCTGGTCGTGCGGTGAACCGTACCGAGCGGTCCCGACCGCCGACTGCGTGAACACCAACAGCCACTTGGACGCGCCGGCCTCGCCCGACGCCGACGAGATGGACCGGTTGCGCCGCGAGCGCGACGATGCCCGGCTCGAGTCGGAGCGCTTTCGCAAGACGCTGCGCACGTTTCAAGAGGACGCGTGATGCTGATCATCCTGGAAGGTGCGGACAAGGTCGGGAAGTCGACCCTGGCGCGCGACCTCGAACCTGACAAGATCCTCCACGCCACGCAGCCAACCGGTGACTGGTTCCAAGAGTACGCCGAGCCGCTGGAGTTCTACCGGCCGGGCGCGGGGCTCGACGTCGTGTGCGACCGGTGGCACCTCGGTGAGCTGGTCTACGGGCCCCTCTACCGCGACCAGTCGCTCGTTGGCGACGAGCAGCTGGCGTACCTGAGCTTGTTCCTCGCGTCGCGCGGCGCGACCATCGTGCTGGCCGACTGCGATGAGGAGGTTCACGCCGAGGTTCTCCGCCGGGAGCCCGACGGCTTCCTCATGCCCGAGGACGCCGAGCATGTGCTGCAGAAGTTCAGGACCGTCGCGCTCAAGAATGGCGCGATCATCGTCAACCCGCTGGCCGGTCGTCAGGGTCACGCGGCCGCGCGCAAGAAGCGACTCGAGTTCGTCAGGGGCATCGCGGCCATGGAAGAGAGCGACGCCGCCCCGCTCGCGCACTTCCCGCTGTACGTGGGATCGCCGCACCCGGCGATCCTCCTGGTCGGCGACCGGCCCGGGACGCTGTAC
>WHSQ01000111.1:0-3511 GCA_009380005.1 Actinomycetota bacterium
GGGTGGTCTCAAACCGCCACATTCTGCGTTGGCTGAAGACCTTCGTGGTGAGCGATGTGGAAAAGGCGCACAGGATGCGTCAGGTGGGGGTCAGGCAGACGACTGCTGTCTGAGGTGTCGAGAACTTGTTCAAATGGCATCAGAACCGGGGCGCGTTCCAGATCCCGGGAGAAGTCTGGCGGGTGCCCATGTATTGGCCAGGCGGTGTCCGGCATAGAGGTGGCGTGAACCTGATCTGCGGCTTTCGTAGGGAACGTCGGAACGCGAACGTCGATACTGCCTGGGTGCGGTTTGGCTCATGGCGAGAGGGAGTGCTCCAAGCGGCAGCAACCGTGAGGGGTCGAGTACCGATGCGAGGTTCGCGGGCGGACCGTCTCGTAGTAGCGAGGAAGGGCCGGTAATCGGTCTGGAGCAAAGGGGACGGCTGTCCAGGAAGTTCGTCTGTGGTCAACCGGCGATGTGCCGGGAGGAGTCCAGTGAACGAGCCAAAGTCAGCCAGCAAGCCGTTTGCGATCCCAAAGCAGATGGTGATGGAAGCGTTCAGGAAGGTCAGAGCGAACAAGGGTGGTCCGGGAGTAGACGGGTGCGGCATCGAGGAGTTCGAAGCCGATCTGCGGAACAGGCTGTATGTGACGTGGAATCGGATGTCCTCGGGGTCGTACTTTCCGCCTCCGGTCAAGCTTGTGGAGATCCCGAAGGCGCATGGTGAAGGGGTGCGTGGGCTCGGTGTGCCGACCGTGGCAGATCGGGTCGCTCAGACGGTGGTCGCGATCGAGCTCGAGAAGTCGGTGGAACCCATGTTCCACCCGAGCTCGTACGGGTACCGTCCGGGACGATCGCCGGAGCAGGCGGTCGCGGCGTCCCGGGAACGTTGTTTCACGCACCCGTGGGTGTTGGATTGCGACATCCAAGGGTTTTTCGACAACGTTCCGCATGATCTGATCGTCAAGGCAGTGGAAGCGAACACCAGCGAACCGTGGGTTGTGCTGTACGTCAAGCGGTGGCTGCAAGCGCCGGTGCAACATCCCGACGGCACGCTGGAGCACCCGGATCGAGGGACGCCTCAAGGGTCTGCGATCTCGCCGCTGCTGGCGAACATGTTCATGCATTATGCGTTCGATGCGTGGATGGAACGGGAATTTCCGACCGTCGCATTCGAACGGTACTGCGACGATTTCGTGGTGCACTGCTTCAGCGAGAAGCAGGCCCGGTATCTGCGCAGGCGGATCGAGGATCGGTTGGGGGAATGTGGGCTGCGATTGCATCCCGACAAGACTCGGATCGTGTTCTGCCAACAGGATGGGCGAGAGGGCTCGTATGAGCACACCTCGTTCACCTTCCTTGGCTTTACGTTCCGTAAGCGCGCAGCGAAGGGTCCAGAGGGAGCCATGTTCAACGGCTTTCTTCCTGCGGTCAGCAACGACGCGATGCGAAAGATGTCGCAGACTTTGCATAGCTGGCGGTTGCATCGCCAGACCACACGGTCCCTGAACGATCTCGCGACATGGGTCAATAGGATCGTGTCCGGGTGGATCAACTACTATGGGCGGTTCTATCCGTCCGAGTTGATCCCGCTTCTACGCCGAATCAATGCCTACATTGTGCGATGGGCGCAGAAGAAGTACAAGCGGCTACGGTCGTTCAAACGCGCCGATGCGTGGTGGCGAGGAATCACAAGTCGTGACCCCCTCCTGTTCACGCATTGGCAGCACACGACCGGGTACTGGATGACTGGATAGAAGAGCCCGGTGACGGGAGACTGTCACGCCGGGATCTGTGGGAGCCCGGGGGTGCGATTCCCCCGGGCGACCCGACCGGTGGGACTGCCAAAGGTTGAGTTGACTCCTTACCTGTGAGGATGACGTCTTCACGGGGAGGATCAGAACGATGCCTCAAGCGTTTTCGATGGAGTTTCGGCGTGATGTCGTCGCGGTCGCCCGCAAGGGCGAGGCGCCGTTGGCGCAAGTCGCTCGCGACTTCGGCATCTCCGCGTCGTGTCTTACCCGCTGGCTGAAGGTTGCCGACCGCGAGGACGGTCGAGGCGCTGCCGGCGGCGAACCTGATGCCGCTGAGCTGCGCGAGCTGCGCAAGGCGCAACAAGCTGTTGGAACAGGAGAACGAGATCCTGCGCCGGGCCACGGCGTTTCGCTCGTGACGTGCTCCCAAAATGGTGTACCCGCTGGTTTGTGACCTCGCCGCTGACGCTATCCCGGTCGCGGTGACCTGTCGGGTGCTGGGCTTTTCCAAGCAGGCGTTCTACGCGTGGTGTCAAGACCCGGTGATACAACGCGACTGGGACGACGCGCATCTGCTCAACGCAGCGATCGACATCCACCACGACGACCCGAAGTTCGGCTACCGGTTCATCACCGACGAGCTGGCGACCCGCGGCATCACCGCGAGCCGCAACCGCGTCAACCGGTTGTGCACCGCGTAGCGGATCTGGTCGGTTCACTCCCGCAAACGTGGGCTGTCCCGTAGGCCGGGCCCGCCGGTGCACGACGACCTCGTGGAGCGCCAGTTCACGGCCGACCGGCCCAACGAGCTGTGGCTGACCGACATCACCGAGCATCCCACCGGCGAGGGCACGCTGTATCTGTGCGCGATCAAAGACGCGTGCACCAACCGCATCGTGGACTACTCGATGGACGACAGGATGCCCGCGCCGCTGGCCGTGGCGGCGCTGCGCAACGCCGTCGCCCGGCGCCGACCCACCGACGCGGTGGTGCACTCCGATCGCGGCAGCCAGTTCCGCTCCCAGGCCTACGTCCGCGCCCTACGCGAGCATCAACTGGTCGGCTCGATGGGACGCGTCGGGGCGTGCGCTGACAACGCCGCGATGGAATCGTTCTTCTCGCTCCTGGAAAAGAACGTGCTGGACCGCCCAACGCTGGCAGACTCGCGACCAGCTCCGCCTGGCGATCACCACCTGGATCGAAAAGACCTACCGCCGCCGGCGGCAAGACCGCCTCGGCGGCCTCACGCCCGTAGAGTTCGAAGCCCTTCACTAGACCGCTCACGCAGCATGAAAACCACCCAACCCCTCGAGTCAACCGAATTGGGGGCGCGGCCTCCCCCCAGAAGCCCGGACACCTCCAATGAGAGGATGTCTCTGTGGCAGAGGACAAGAAGCGAAACCGTCGTAAGTTCACCGACGAGTTCAAGCGTGGCGCTGCGGCGCTGGCGATTGACACCAGCCGGCCGATCGCGCAGGTCCCGCGACATCGGGTGTACGAGTCGTCGTTGGGCCGCTGGGTCGCGCAGGAGCGCGATCGTCGCGGCGACACTGACGAGGTGTCGGCCGCCGAACGCGAACGACTGCGCGAACTCGAGCGTGAAGTCGCCCATCTGGATGGAACGAGATCTGCTGACGCGGGCTGTGGCGCGATGACGAGCGTTACCTGGCTACGTACCGGGCGATGTTCGAGGATGCTGGCGGCACGGCTACTGGGGGCTGATATGACCTGCCGGTAGGGGTTCCATGGGTTTCGCCTCCGGAGGTGTCAGAAGG
>WHSQ01000111.1:3516-5380 GCA_009380005.1 Actinomycetota bacterium
CCGTAGCCAGGACGGGACGGGACCAGCATCGTACAGCCCGCTGTCTGGAAGACCTCCTCGCCCAGCGCAAGCCCGGCGCGCATGTGGCCACCGTGGAAGATGAGCGCGGTGGCCTCTCCGCGCTGTTCGAGGCGATACTCCACCGCCCCGGCGGCCAGCCGGGCCACCGTTGTGGGCCTCTCCACCTGCCCGACCTCCCTGTGACTGGTCTCTGGATCACGCCGTTTCCAGTGTGTCCAACTCATTCTCGGCGATGCGGCACGCTGACGAACAGGTTCGTGCGGCTAATGGGGTCGTAACCAGGTTGCTGCATCCGGCAGGCTGGTGTCCGAGCCGCTCGACGGGTGAGCACTGCAGTCGGCAGGGCTTCGAGTTCTAGGGCTGATATGACCTGCCGGTAGGGGTTCCATGGGTTTCGCCTCCGGAGGTGTCAGAGGGGACCCGCACAGGTTCCGAGGGTCGGGCGTTGACGCGCCTTGGTCCTGCTGACACCACCGGGAGGTGGGCTTCATGATGCACATGCATGGTGTCCGGGCGCAGGAGCTGACGTCAAGGTCGGTCGGCGTGGCGTTGGATCGGCTCGTGGCGGTGCCGGTCGATGTGGGCAAATCGGCGGCGATGGCGATGGTGGTCGACTTCACCGGGCGGCGTCTCGCGGCGCCGTTCGAGTTCGCCTTGGACCGTGTCGGCGTGGAGCGGTTCGTCACGCGAGTCGAGGGGGCGCTGTCCGGCGATGTCGCGTTGGTCCGCGTCGGGGTGGAGGCGTGCGGGCACTATCACCGGCCGCTGGTCGCCTGCGGGGTGTTGCCGGGCGATTGGCAGGTGGTGGAGCTCAACCCGGCGTGGGTGTCGGCCCAGCGGCGGGTCAACGGCACGGGACGCACCAAGACCGACCCGATCGATCTGACAGCGGTCGCGGATCTGCTGCTGGCCGGCCGCGGCTACGAGGTCGCGGTCGGTGACGAGCCGCTGGTCGAGCTGGGCGCGTGGGTGGCGCACCGCCGCCGCCGGGTCGAGGTGCGCTCGGGGCTCAAGAATCAGCTGACCGGCCAGCTCGACCGCTGCTTTCCCGGCCTCGGGGCGTGCCTGTCGAGCGTGTTGGGCACCAAGGTCGGCCGGCTCGTCGCCGTGGAGTTCTCCGACCCCGACCGGCTCGCCCGGATGGGTGTCGCCCGGTTCCGCAGCTTTGCGGCGCGGCGTGACGTGCGCGTGAACGTGGCGATGGCAGAGCGGCTCGTGGCCGCGGCCCGCCAGGCGCTGCCCACCGCCGAGGCCGCCGTCGCCCGGCACGTGCTGGCCGCCGACCTGTGGCTGCTCGCCGGCCTCGACGGCCAGGTCGCCGCCGCCGAGGAGCGCATCGCCGCGCTGGTGCCCGCCACCCGCTACGCCGTGCTGACCAGCGGTCCCGGGTGGGGGCCGGTGCGTGCCGCCGGCTACGCCGCGGGGGTTGGTGATCCGGCCCGCTGGCCGTCGCACCGGCAGGTGTACCGCGCCGCCGGGTTGAACCCGGCCCAGTACGAATCGGCCGGTCGACGTCGTGACAGCGGCATCAGCCGGGAGGGATCAGTGCCGCTGCGCCGGGCGATCCTGGACCTCGGTGTGGGCCTGTGGCACCAAGACGCCGCCGCCCGCGGCTACGCCGTCAGCCTGCGCCAGCGCGGCAAGCCCGGCGCGGTCATCGCCTGCGCGCTCGGGCGACGGGCCAACAAGATCGCGTTCGCGATGGTCCGCGACCAGACCCTGTACGACCCCGCCTGCTGGACCAGCCAGGAGTAACAACCCCCCACTTCCCATCCGCGGTCGATGCTGCGACACTCGCGGGCAGGAAGGCCGGATCAGACGTCGTTTGGGCTATGGCGGACCC
>WHSQ01000112.1 GCA_009380005.1 Actinomycetota bacterium
TACCGGGGTGTGTTGGGACAATGCTATGGCCGAGTCGTTCTTCGCGGCGCTGAAAAACGAACTTGTGCATCGAACCGTGTTTCCTACCCGCAATCATGCCCGTCGCGCTATTGTTAACTATATAGAGGGATGGTACAATCGTCAGCGTCTGCACTCTGGTCTTGGCTACCGGACCCCGCAAGAGGTCCACGACGAATATCTGAACGTGCAGGTCGCAGCATAGAAACCCCTGTTAGCTACTGTCCGGAAAACGCGGGGCCGACCACAAGGACGGGTCAAACCCGCCGTCCACACAGATCTCGGTATCGCTAGGGAAGTGCCACGCGTCGGCTGGCACAACGTCACCCTCAGGAATCTCGCTCGACGGCGGCCGCGGCGAGTCGCTGGGGCGCGCCCGCAGGGAGGCCTCGTCCATGGACTCCTGGTCTGCCGGGTAGCTCGCGAACGCCGCCGACCCGCTGAGCGGCAGGCACTCCACCTCACCGCTCGTGCCGAAGTTCCGGTTGTGGAACTCCACCAGGATCTTCTGCGTGATCGGGCCTCCTCTGTGGGCACCGGCAGGCGGATCGTCATCCGGTCGTTGCCCGCAAGCACGTCACCCTCCCAGCCGGCCCACGCCACGGCCCAGCCTTCATTGAGGAGGAACCCAGGGCTGAAGTCCTCCTGGGTCGTCGGGTCGTTGCCGCTCGGACCGCCGATCAGCGACGTGATCTTGTTGCCGCGGTTATTGACCTCGAAGAACAGCTTGCCGTTCCACCTGCGCATGTTCACCGGGCGCAGCAGGTAGAAGTCGGTGTCATACTCCACCATGCCGCGTTCGTTGCGCGGCGCCTTGTCCAGGTCGACGATCACCGCGTTGCGGGGATCGTCAGGGTCGACCTCGAACGCGATCGTGCCCACCAGCTTCTCGTAAGCGCCGGTCCGCCCGAACCGGTGCCCGTCGGCGACCACCTCGCGGCGAATGATCTCCAGATCAGCATCGGACGCGGCGACAACCGCCCCTGCCGGCACGGGCACGAACAAGGCACCCACCAGCCCGAACAACGCAACCGCAGCGACCACAACACCGCGCCGTCCTCCTCCAAGGAACAAACGAAAGGAATCCATGACCACTCCTGAGCGGGTACTGCGGGACGGAACGGGCGACCGGGATGCTGACTCGCCTTGCTAGTAAGACCTAACCACTCCCAACCCGGGCAGCGCAACGGCTCACTGGCGGGCGGGCGTGGTTCAGGTCTGAACGGTCATCTCGGGCCAACAGGCGGCAATGTCGGGTCGTGGCCCGGTTCGGGCCGATCCCCAAAAGGTGTGCCCGCGCAGCTCAACGGGTGGGCGTCCCCGTCGAAGCTCCCGGCCAGGGCGTCACGAAACCAGGTGGGCCTCCCTAAGGCGCTGCCCATGACTCGCCTTCCATCTGGCCCGCAGGACCGTTGAGCCCGCACGCCGGCCGTTCGCCAGTGAGCCCTTGCTCCGTGCCCTAGTGGGAGTGATATTTGTTACTAGCGATGAGACCTGCGGGAGGTGGGACCATGTCCACGAAGCGCGCTCGCCTGTTTGCGTTGCTCGCCGCCTGCGTCATCACACTCGGGGTGCTGCCCGCAGCCGCCACCGAGGAAGCGACAGGGCAAGCCAGCCAGGGCGTGACTCGGTTTGAGGTGACGAGCCGGGAGGAGTTCGCGGAGGGGCGCGAGTTCGGTCGTGTCGGACGCTACGAGCGGCTGGATGGCGTGGCGCACGTGCAGCTCGATCCCACCGACCGACGCAATACGGTCATCGTGGATCTGGACAAGGCGCCGCGCAACGACGCAGGCATGGTGGAGTACAGCACGCCGTTCATGATCCTGCAGCCCGTCGACCTGGAGCGCGGGAGTGGCAGGGTCTTCTATGCGGTCAACAACCGCGGCAACAAGCAGGCGCTGGGGTATTTCAACCGCGTGTCGAGCGGTCCGGGCATCAACGACCCCCGCACCGCGGCCGATGCTGGCGACGGGTTCTTGATGCGCCGCGGCTACACGATCGTCGATGCCGGCTGGCAGGGCGACGTGGCGGCGGGCAACAACCGGCTGCTGCCGGACTTCCCGATCGCAACACAGCCCGACAGCAGCCCGATTGTCGAGACCGTCCGGATTGAGTACTCCGACCGCACCATTCCCGAGGGCGGCACGTTCACCCTGCCGCTGGAGGGCAGCGCAAACTTCGAGTCATACCCCGCGGCGATCACCGACACCACCCAGTCCACGCTGACGGTGCGTGACTGCGTCGACTGCGAGCCGCAACCGATCCCCGACGACGCGTGGGCGTTCGGGAGCTGTCCCTCGGGGGCGGACATCCTCGTGCCGACCGCCACCGACATCTGCCTATTCGACGGGTTCGAGGCAGACCGGCTGTACGAACTGCACTATCCCGCCACCGACCCGTTGGTCATGGGGCTGGGCTACGCGGTTACCCGCGACATCGCCTCGTTCCTGCGCCACCGCTCCCACGACGATGCCGGCAACCCTAACCCGTTGGGCCTGGACGGCGGGAGGAGCACGGTCCAGGAGGCCTACGGGTTCGGTGGCTCCTCGACCGGCATGTACATGCGGGATTTCCTCTACCTGGGCTTCAATGAGGACGTCGAGGGCCGGCAGGTGTTCGACGCCGTATGGATACACAAGCCGGGGACCCACCGACTGTTCGCCAACGTCCGGTTCGCCGACCCCAACACCTACTCGCGGGAGGACGACCGGCACGACTTTCTTTCGACCAGCTACCCGCCGCTGACCTTCGCGGTCACGACCGATCCGATCTCGGGCATCCGCGACGGCATCCTCAAGCGGCCCGACACCGACCCGCTCGTCTTCCAGACCGACACCGCCAGCGAGTTCTGGCAGTTCCGGGCGTCGCTGAACGTCACCGACGGACACGGCCGCCCGGTGGAGGTGCCCGGCAACGTGCGCCTGTACACGCTGTCGAGCTACCAGCACAGCGGTAACACGCTGACCACCCAGTTCCCCGCCGACGCCGGCATGTGCCGGAACCTGCAGAACCCCAACTATCACGGGCCCACGCTACGCGCGCTGTTGCAACAGCTCGAGCGCTGGTCCGGTCGGGGGACCGCGCCCACCGACAGCCGCTACGGCAGCGTGGAGGATGGCACGCTCGTAACCGTCGATGAGGCCCGCGGCACGTTCCCCGCCATCCCAGGGGTCGCCTTTCCCGAGACCCCCAACACTCTCGAAGGGCTCGACTTCGGCCCGCTGTTCAGCTCCACGGGCGGCATCCTCACCGTGCTGCCGCCCCACGTCGGGGACCGTTACGAGGTCCTGGTGCCCGCGACCGACAGCGACGGGCTCGACCTGGCCGGCATCCGCCCGGTCGAGATCCGCGCGCCTTTGGGCACCAACACCGGCTGGAACCTGCGGGCGCCCGGCCACCGTCCCGAGAACCTGTGCGGTCTCAGTGGCTCCTATATCCCCTTCGCCGAGACCCGTGCCGAGCGCCTGGCTGCCGGCGACCCCCGCCCCTCGCTGGAGGAGCGCTACGGCAACCACGGAGGCTATGTCCGCGCCGTAAGGCGTGCGACCCAGGAACTGGTCCGGGAGGGACTCCTGCTAAGAGAAGACGCCGCCCGGTTCGTCCGGGAAGCCGCAGCCAGCGACGTCCTCCGCTAAGGGCCTAGGAAACTACAACGTTGTTGATCGCGTACGCCAGCAGGACCTCGTCGCGCCGGGCCTCGGCGACGGTCAGGCTGCGTTCGTAGGACTGTTCCACGCCGGATTCGACACCCCGGTCGAGGCCGGAGAAGACGAGTTCCACCGCCTCGGCGGCGACCCCGGCCTCGTCCAGCAGCAGGGCCAGCGGCACGCCGGTCCACTCGGCGGTGCCTACCGCCTCGAACAGCCAGGGCTGGCTGATGGCGCGCGGGGTCAGCCGGGCCCGCCCGTTGCCCGCGCACTCCATGGTCACCGGCTGGGTCACCGCTGGCCGTCGCAACAGGTCGTCAAGCGACAGTTCCAGCGGCCTGCGCACCTGCCCGCCGACGCTCAGCCGCCACGCATCCCGATCGACCACGGGGATGTCGTAGTGGATCAGCAGGTAGTGCAGGCCCACCGGAGTGAGGTCGTGCTGCAGGGCCTCCAGCGGCATCCCGTGGTTGCGCGCCGCAAGCTGCAGTTCCTCCCGGGTGATCGCGTCCATGTCGGTGGTGCCCCTCGGCACGCCGCTCGTCGTGTCGTTCATGGGCCCTCCATCCTGGATTGTCGGGGGTCGTCGGGCTACGAGGATGCACCGCGGGTCTGCGGTCCCCACACGTGCGTGCGGAACCAGCACGATAACTGAGAGTGGGGCATCTCTTTCCTTGCGTAATGTCACGCGCGCTTTGGTGAGAGTCAACAGATGGGCGCGTGTCACCTCCGGCCGGGGGGTAGCCCGGAGGGCGGCCAAAGGAGGGACACCGTGGAAACCGAAGTTCTGGTCATCATCCTCATTGTCCTGGTCATCATCGCCGTGCTGGCGGTCGTGCTGGCTGGGCGCCGAACTCGGCATCAGCGCCTCCGACTGGCACGGCTACCACGGCGTGCGCCACGCCGCCGACCGCTACCAGCACACCCGCCACCGCAAGGTCCAAGACGAAGGAGCGCTCTTCGACTAACCTGCTCACACCCTTACCCGAGCCGGATCACCTGGGGAATTTCGGTGATCGACTCTGGGGAAAACCCGCGACCGGCGTCATCGAATTCGATTGTGCCCACGAGCTTTTCGTACCGGCCGGTCGACCCGAACCGATGACCGTCGGCGACTACTTCACGACGAACGATCTCCAGATCAGCATCGGTGGCAGTGACAGCAGCGTCAGCCGGGATGGCTGCATAGAGCGGCGCCACAAGGGCAACCATCATCAGCAACGCCATCAGCCCGCTGGTTCGCCCGCCCGCGACCGGCACACTCGACTTCATCTTCGCGCTCCCATCAAGGCGCTTCGATTGTACCGAGCCAACCACTCGCCTCTTCCGCCAAGCAACTCCCGTTTACCCAGCGGTCCTGTCAGGCCCGCGAACGGTCAATGGGCCGGATAACACGAAACTCGTGCGGCACATGGGGGGCGGCGCCATGTCCCCAGATCGAGGGACCGCGTCCCCTCAGTCGTGGAGCCCTTGAAGTGAGGAATGGTAGAGGTTGCCGTCTACGGCCCGTGCGAACACGTCAAGCCGGCGTGGACCCGAGCTGCATGCCGCGACCGTGCCGGTGAAGGGAATCCAGGGCCTGTCCTTGTGTTCGGTCGACGGCATACCCAAAGAGAAGAAGCCGCTCCAGTCCTGGCCATTCCACCATTTGTGCAACAGACTTCCGTGAGGGCCGCGCGCGAAGACATCG
>WHSQ01000113.1 GCA_009380005.1 Actinomycetota bacterium
GACGAGCTTGGTCGCCAATTTGTCCATGCCGATCGCTCCGGCACATATGCCGGAGCCGACCACGGGTTTGTGGGTGAGGGCGCACAGCGCTGCCAGCGTCCCGTCCTCACCCAGGGGGCCGTGGATTGCCGGGAAGACCACATCGGCTCGGGCGAGGAATGGTAGTGATGCGACCAGTGAGTCGGCAGCGCTCTCGCCGAGCGGTTCCTCTCCCTGTCTCCATCGTCCGTCGCGGCCGATGGTGATGGTGCTGGCCTTGAACCCGCGGCTGCGTAGCGCGCCCTCGATGGCGGCTGCCGTTTCCAGGGAGACGTCGTGTTCGGCGTTCTGTCCGCCGCCGATGACCAAGACATGTGGTGTCATGCGATCGTCCTTCTCACTCGGCGTCCGATGCCTGTGACGATGGTGTGGGGAATGGTCCCGGCCCAGCGGGCCCATTCGTTGATGGTCGGGGTGAGGCCGTCCTGTGGGCCGAACACGGTCGCGGTCGTGCCGTGCGGAAAGGATTCCGCTCCGGTGTCGATGACGATCTGGTCCATCGAGACGCGCCCGACAACCGGGTAGCGTCGCCCACGGATCTCCACCGAGGCCGCCGAGCTGATCTCTCGCGGGATTCCATCGGCGTACCCGAGGGGCAGGACGCTGAGGCTGGTATACGTGTCAGTGACGTATGTGCCGCCGTAGCCGACCGGTGTGCCTGCCTTGGCGGTCGCGCTGTGCACGATCGGTGCGGTCAGACGGGACGCGCCGTGCAGTTCGGTGGTCTCGGATGGGTCGATGCCGACGAGACCGGCGCCGAGGCGGACCATTCCGAAGTGGGTGGCCGGGTCGCTCAGTGTTCCTGAGGTTGTAGCCAGGTGGGTGAGCGGGGCACCGAACCCTGCCGCCATGATCGCTCTTCTGGCTTGGCGGATTTGCACTACCGCAGCTTCGTTCGCCTCGGGTTGTGCCTGGTCAGCCAACGGGAGATGCCCCATGAGACCCACGACGCGGATCTTCCCGCGCCTCTGCCCCTGCCGTGCGCGTGCGATCAGCGCGTCCCACTCAGGCATGGGGCAGCCCTCTCGGGCCATGCCGGTGTCCAGGTTCAAGTGAACTCGAACGCTGGAGGAGGCGTGCTTGAGCAACGCCTCCAGTTCGTCGACGGAGCCGATTGCGATGTCGATCTGGTCGGCGGTAGCGGCCTCGGCATCCAGGCCGGACGTGTTCAACCACGTCAGGATCGGCACGGTGAGACCTGCCGCGCGTAGCTCGGACGCCTCTGCGATGTCTGTCGTGCCAAGCCATTCCGCCCCGGCGGCGACCGCGGCCTGCGCGACCGTGCAGGCCCCGTGCCCGTACCCATCGGCCTTGACCACCGCCATGATCCGGGCACGGGTCCGCGCCCGGGCGATCGCCACGTTCCTTGCGACCGCATCGGGGAGCGTCTCCAAAGTGGGCGGCGGGAAGTCACCGAGGTCGGGACAGGATAGGGCGACAGCGCCGGTCACTGCTGCATCCTCGGATCGTGCGTGGGGTCGGCATACATGGGAGGGCAACCACGATCGATCGCCTCGGCGTGCAGTTCGTAGTGCCAGGACTCGTTGCTGTAGATCTGGCACAGCCCGTACTCGGCGCCATGCTCCGACAGCCACGCCGTGGCATCGAAGGACCCCATGTCGACCGCGTCCCCCGACACGTGAGGAGACGTGTCCGCGGTGGCGACCCATCGTGCAGCCTCCTTTTCCGAGCCATACTCGGAGATGGCCTCGCGAAGCAGCTGATCCTGGTACTCCGGGGAACGCCAGCCGCTGTTGACGTAGAACTCGACCCCGTCGTCTGCGGCATCCGTTGCGGCCTGGCGGAGGGCACCGAGGAGATCGGGGTCGAGGTTGGCCACGGCCGGATTTTCGTCATCGAAGACCGTCACGCCGTCAGGGACGGCACCGTCAGCTTCGCCAGGTGCACCATGGTGGTCGCCGTGAGGAGTGTCGATGGGTGGTGGAGAGTGACGCCGCCGGTCGTCAGCTGTCTGCCGGGCCGCCGTCGCTGGATTGGATAGCGCGCGGGTATCGTGTGTTGCCGAAGAAGACGAGGCCGCCAACGACTGGTAACCGAGGGCTCCGATGATCGTGGCGATGACGATTACAAGGGCTGCGAGGATGGTCGATCGGGTACGGCGGGCTGCTGTTCGCGCTGGTTCGCTGTAGGACATGCCTCCAGTCAAGGCAGCGTGGTGTTGCCAGCACGTATGCGGTTTTCGATATGCCGACGATATGTGCCGGCTCCTAGCATTGAGAGCATGCGTGTGTTGGTCGTCGAGGACGAGCCCTATATGGCAGAGGCCATCCGCGATGGGCTGCGCCTGGAAGCGATCGCGGCCGACATCGCCGGTGACGGCGACACCGCTCTCGAGCTGCTGAGCGTCAACGCCTACGACATCGCCGTCCTCGACCGCGACATTCCCCGACCCTCCGGTGACGAGATCGCCGAAAGCATCGTCGCCTCCGGCAGCGGCATGCCGATCCTCATGCTCACCGCTGCCGACCGGCTCGACGACAAGGCCTCCGGGTTCGGACTCGGCGCCGACGACTACCTCACCAAGCCCTTCGAACTCCGAGAACTGGTGCTCAGGCTCAGAGCACTCGACCGCAGGCGCGCCCACAACAGGCCGCCCGTGCGGGAGATCGCTGGACTGCGTCTGGATCCGTTCCGCCGCGAGGTCTACAGGGACGGCCGGTACGTCGCACTCACCCGGAAACAGTTCGCCGTGCTCGAAGTTCTCGTCGCCGCCGAAGGCGGTGTCATCAGCGCCGAAGAACTCTTAGAGCGAGCATGGGATCAGAACGCCGACCCCTTCACCAACGCCGTGCGCATCACGGTCTCGGCCCTACGCAAGCGACTCGGCGAACCCTGGCTGATCGCCACGGTGCCAGGCGTCGGCTACCGCATCGAGACGGGACCAGACGGCGGAAGTGAAGGAGGCGAGGGTGGATAGGGCGCCTGGGTTGAGCGTTCGCCTCAAACTCACCCTCAGCTACGCCGGGTTCCTCATGGTTGCGGGTGCCTTGCTGCTCGCCGCCGTGTGGGTGTTCCTACTGCGTTACGTCCCCGAGGTGATCGACGTCCGCGGCGGGTTGCACGTACCGACCCGCTCCGACCTCGTGCGCGCCTTCGCCCCTAGGGCAGCCCAAGCGCTGGCGTTCCTGCTGGTATTCGGTCTCGTGGGAGGGTGGCTTCTCGCCGGCCGGATGCTCGCGCCCCTGACTCGTATCACAAATGCCACACGCCTGGCCGCGGACGGATCGCTCTCACACCGGATCCAGTTGGAAGGCCGCAAAGACGAGTTCCGCGAGCTCGCCGATGCCTTCGACGCCATGCTCGCGCGGATCGAAGCAGACGTCGCAGAACAGCAGAGATTCGCAGCCAACGCTTCCCACGAGCTGCGCACCCCGCTGGCGATCACGCAAACCCTTCTCGACGTCGCCCGCAACGATCCGAACCGCGACGCCGACGAACTTCTCGACCGCCTCCACTTCGTCAACACCCGAGCGATCGACCTCACTGAGGCGCTGCTCCTGCTCAGCCGCACCGACCAGCGATCCTTCACCCGAGAACACGTCGACCTGTCCCTCATAGCGGAAGAAGCCACCGAAACGCTCCTCCCCCTCGCAGAAAAGCGCGGCGTCACCATCCAGACCTCCGGGGACATCACCCCCACCAGCGGCTCACACGCTCTCCTGCTGCAGATGACCACGAACCTCCTGCACAACGCGATCGTCCACAACCTCCCCGAACACGGCACCGTGCAGGTCAACACCGCCATCCGCCCCGAGTCCGTCATGCTCACTATCGAGAACACCGGCGAGAAGCTCACTCCACAGCTGGTCTCGACACTCACCGAACCGTTCCAGCGCGGCACCGAACGCATACGCAGTGACCATGCAGGTGTCGGCCTCGGCCTGGCAATCGTCAAAAGCATCACCCAAGCACACGACGGAACACTCACCATCGTCCCCCGCCCCGCCGGCGGGATCTGCGTCACGACGCAGCTACCTGCCGCGCGCGTCCGAGGAGACGTTCCGCAGCTGTGATGGTGTTCTGGCCTGCGGTTTTCGCGGCGTGGAGTTCGGCCCGGGGCGCGGTGGGTTCGTAGGCGCGCTGCCCGGAGATACGCGCGGAGCAGACCAGTCCCCTGATGAACACCCCGGCGTGAGAGTTTGACGAGCTCGACTTTATCGTCAACTTCGACGCAAAATTCCGACGGGCAAGTTAGGAGCTGGCCCGTGCGGGCCGGTTCGCCTCTCCCCTAGTCTGCGGTCTTGTCGCTTGGCTAGAGCGAACACTTGTTCGATTAACCTCTATCGGGTGTTGAACGATCTGGGACGCCGTGCTGATCCTCAGTCAATGGCTTGCCGCCATGGACCAATTCAAGGACCAGCACTATGGGTACGACGGGACCGGCTCACATCGCTGGCTAACGGCAGAGAACCCCTTCGGAAGCGGGACCTAGGACACGACCGGCCTCGTGAACGAAACGCAACTACCACGAGCGCTTCGGCGACGCCCGCTCGACCTGTCCGGTCGTCTTCGAGGACCAAGACGAAGACTCGTCATCCCGATCAGGTTCGGCGACAAGGTCGCGTCGTAGGGACCGGCGAGTGCCCCGATGGCCAGTGGCGGCGGAGGTACGACCCCGACTCCACGGAAATTGGAGTACTCATGTGGTGTGGAGGGGGTGGTCGACCGGGTCGGAAACGGCCCCAGAACGCGCAAATGACGCTCTTGTCTGCGTTTTGTATGGAAGTGCTATGGGCGGCATCACACGACTCCGGCCGGAATGGCGCTGCGACCCATCGCAATCCGAACACGTCGCCGTTCAATCAAGGGTGATTTCGAGACCATCCTCCCCGATGACGCAGGAGGTCTCGAGACCGGTATCGAGCACCGCTTGGAGATCCGCGAGCAGTCGCGTGGGGATGACGGCCAGAGGCTCTGTGTGATCGTCGAGCGGATAGATCGCCAGCTGGCGAGAATCAGGGTCCTCCAAGAATGAACGGATGACAACTGGCTGGTCCTCGGTCAGATAGTCGGGGAGGTCCAGCCTGAGAGTGGCGGTCCCGTCTGAGAGAAGCGCCGGGAGCAGGCTCCCTCGGCGAATGCGCGTGTATTCGAGAAGATCGAGGAGGTCAGCTGCGGCGGGTTCGAAGCGTGTCCGCCAGTCGGCGACTGTCATATCGCCCAGCCAGGCGCGGAG
>WHSQ01000114.1 GCA_009380005.1 Actinomycetota bacterium
CCCGGAACCCAGACGCGGAGAGCAAACTTCCTTTCCTCCTCGCGATCCCGATAGACGGCACTCTGCTTCTGAAGGCGAGGGACTCGTGGCCACGTTCGTCGCGCGTCTACTGCCACCCGCTGAACGAAGGATGGCCTCGCCGGCCCGAGATCCTCGAACGGGTACCCGTGAAGATCTGTAAACGCCGGGGAGCGGCGATCGATCTGGTGCTCGACCGGCCCCGGCTCGCGCGTTCCCAATTCGTTTTCACGGAGATCCGGGGACGTCCTGCGATCTTCTGGCAAACGCAGAAGGCGGCCCGAGCCGCCAATCCCGGGGCTCGAGTGCCACGGAGACGGGCCATCTCGAGCTTGTCGATCGTCGTCGACACGCGCGAACGCTATCCGTTCAGATTCTCGGCGCATCCGGTGGACACGGATCGAGCCACCCTCTCGGCGGGCGACTACGCGGTCGGTGACGCGGCTCGACCGATCGCCGTGGTTGAGAGGAAGACCCTAGAGAACTTCGTCACCTGTCTTTCGGATGGAACCATGGCGTTTCAGATGCAGCGGCTTGGGGAGATGCCTCTCGCTGCCATCGTCGTCGAGGGTCGCTACTCCGAACTGTTTCGCCTCCAGCACGTCGACCCGGGGTGGATCGCCGACGTCTTGTCCAGGCTAAACGCCCGTTATCCCGAGATCCAGGTCACCTTCGCCGACTCCCGAAGGTTCGCCGAGGAATGGACCTACCGATTCCTTGCGAGTGCGATCAGCGACCAAGACCCGCCGCCAAGAGACAAGATCATCTGACCGGCGGTTGATACCTCTCTAAACTGAGCCGATGTTATTTCTGAATCGGTCCGAGGTGGAAGACGCGCTCGACCTCAACCTGCTCATCGAACGTCTCGCAGAGGGATTCATCGAGCTGAGCGCGGGGCGCACCTCGGTGCCGGCGCGGGTCGCCGCGTTCGTCCCGGGAACCGGATTCCTGGCGGCGATGCCGGGCTACGTCGCCGGGACCCTCAGCACGAAGCTTGTCTCCGTGTTCAACGACAACCACGACCGCGGGCTCCCCTCGCACCAGGCCCTCATCGTGCTGTTCGACAGCGATAACGGGACCCCCAGGGCTTTGATGGACGGCTCCTACGTAACGGCGATGCGGACGGCCGGCGCGTCAGCACTCGCAACTCGAACCCTGGCCCGCGAGGATGCGCGCGTCCTAGCCATCGCGGGGGCCGGCGTGCAAGGCCGGGCACATCTGGAGATGGTTAGGGGCGTACGCCCCTTCGACGAGGTGAGGGTTGCAAGCCGGAACCCGGCTCACGCCCACGAACTGGCGAGCGCCTACGGAGCCAACGCGACGTCATCCTTCGAGGCGGCGATCCGGGGAGCGGACGTGGTGTGCATGTGCACCGACTCTCCCGAGCCCTTGATCGAACGCGGCTGGCTCTCGGACGGAGCCCACGTGACCTCGGTTGGAGCATCCCCGGAAGGTGGTGAGTTGGATGCAGGCACGGTCGCCGCGGGCCTGCTCGTCGTCGAGTCCAGGGTCGCGTTCGAACCTCCGCCGGCGGGGGCGGCCGAACTGGAAGGATCGGACCCCGACTTCGCCGCGGAATTGGGTGAGATCCTCAGCGGATCGCACCCGGGGCGCACGTCCAACGATCAGATCACCGTCTACAAGTCCATGGGCCACGCCATCGAGGACGCGGTCGCCGCACGACTGGTTCACGAGGCGGCGCGCGACAAGGGTCTGGGTATCACCCTCTCCCTCTAGGGGGACGTGCGGTCACCTTCCGGGCCCGGATCGCTCCCAGTGGATAGGGTCGGGTGATGACCGATACGGGGCCCGAGCGGATGGAGGCCTTCCAGGCCCGAGGCGTCGCCCAGGGAAAGGCCTTCGACGAGCAGTGCCGCCTCGTCCTGCAGGGCCTGGGCTTCTGGGTGAACGATCGCCCCTTCAAGGTGACGGAGGTCGGGATCGAGATCGACGCGGAGATCAAGGCTCGATCGGGACGGCCGTACTGGTGCGAGTTCAAGGGATCGTGGCACGGGAGCCGTCCCGGCTCCCGGCGCACCGACACGGTCAAGAAGGCACTCGCCGACGCTCTCCTCCTTCACGTCGCCCCGGTCGACTATCCACCCGTCTTGTTGATCACCTCGCACCTGCCCATCGAAGGACGCAGCGGCGCACAGATGATCAGGACCGCGCTGGAGTCGGGTGCGCTCAAGGACGTGATCTGTCTGAACGAGCCTCGCGACATGGAGCGCCTTCGGCGCCTTGCGGCGGACGGGCCCGAGCGCGCTCTGGAAGGTCAGGAGAAACTGTTCGAGGGTTAGCCGCTAAACGGCCGCCGACTCCACCGGAGCGGACGCCTTGTCGGCGGCAGCCTTCTCGACCCGCTCACGAGCCGTGATCACGTACTCCTCGGAGATGTCGTAGCCCACGTAGCGCCGGCCGGACTCGACGGCCGCCACCGCGGTGCTGCCCGACCCGAGGAAGGGATCCAGCACGAGGTCGTCGACGAAGGTATAGAGCTCGATGAAGCGCCGCGGGAGCGCCACGGGGAAGGGGGCCGGGTGCTTCACCCGAGCCGCCGACTCGGCCTGGATCTCCCAGATCGACAGCGTGGCCTCCATGAACTCCTCACGACTGATGGTGCTGACGCCCTTCTTGGCCCGGTCCCACCTTTCCTTGGAGAAGCAGAGGCAATACTCATGCAGGTCTCGCAAGGTGGGATTGCTCGCCGATCGCCAGCTTCCCCAGGCGCAGCTGCCGGAGGCTCCACGTCCCTTCACCCAGATCACCTCGCCCCGGGGCAGGTAGCCGACCGTCTCCATGATCGAACCGATCTGCTGAGCCAACGAGACGTACGGGCGCCGGCCGAGGTTCGCCACGTTGACCACCGCACGGCCGCCGGGTTCGAGCACCCGATAGGTCTCCTCGAAGACCGTTCGAAGCAACTCGAGATAGTCCTCGAAGCTGCCCTCGGAGTCGTAGTCCTTGCCCACGTGATACGGGGGTGAAGTGACCATCAGTGCCACGGAATCGTCCGGCAACTGGTTCATGTCGGTGGAGCTCTGGCAGAAGAGTTCGTCGAATACGGGGGATTCGACCGGCTCACGGTCCACCCGGGTGCGGGCCTGGGCGATCCCTCGCTCGTAATAGGGCGAGGAATCGTGCCCCTCTCTTTTCCCGACCCCGAACGCGCTGGTACGGGTCATGGATCCCTCCGGGCGCGAAGCATGCGGATAGTTTGACACGGGCCTCCGACAGAAATACGGGATCGGCGTGGGGATACACGTTCGCTCTGCCTCGACGGGGGAATATAGGACCCGTACCGGGCGGTTGTCCGAGGCGACGGACGCGATCTTCCAGGGAGGCATCGAGTGGCTCACATGCCCGACGTGACCGAGCAGGACTTCAACGAGGTGGTATTGGCCTCTGATGTGCCCGTAGTGGTCGACTTCTGGGCCGAGTGGTGTGGGCCCTGCCGCCTGGTCCACCCCGAGCTCGAAAAGCTCCAGGTGGAGTACGAGGACAAGATCACCGTGGTGAAGCTGAACATCGACGAGAACCCCTCCATCGCCATGAAATACGGCGTCATGAGCATCCCCACGATCGCCCTGTTCGCCGACGGAGACATCAAGTCGCAGGTGATCGGCGCCCGGCCGAAGGACGACATCGCCATGGGGCTCGGCCTAACCGGCTGACGCCGGCCGGTTGCCCTTCGGGGCCCGGATGAACCGCCTCTTCGCGGCGGGACTCACTTCTGTATCGATGCGTCAGTCTCTCGGAGACGCGCGGCGACTTCCTCCAACATCTTGAGCGCCATCGTCGGGTACTCCTTGATGAGGTTCTTGAAGTTCCAAACGGGGATCGAGAGCAAGCGGCCGTCGGTCTCGGCCACGACGGTGGCCGTACGTGGGCCCCCATCGAGGAGCGCTATCTCGCCGTAGAAGGCTCCGGGACCCAACCTCCTGCGCGTGCGTCCACGGACCTGAACCTTCGTCTCTCCTTCCAGGATGACGTGGAGGCCCGTACCCATCTCGCCCTCCTTGCAGAGAACCTTTCCCTCCGAGAAGGTGACCTCCTTCGCCTGGCGCTCGATGATCCTCAGCTGCTTGTCGTTGAGTCCGGCCAGAAGCGGAACGCCGCGTAACGCGGAGGCGGCGTCGACGCCCTTCCTCTTCTTGCTCATCCACGCCCTTCCACGCGCCTGATTCTGTACGGCATCGCACGGGAAGGAAAGCCCTGGAACCGATCGGTAGCAGGGGCCACGACCCTCAGACCCCGACGACCCTGGTGCGAGGAAGAAGGCGGCGGGACTGGACCGGCGGCGCGGGACGCGCGACCGCCCCCATCTGCTCTACGCTGTGGCGCGGTACCTCCGACCTGTGGTCCCACAGGCGCTCGAGCCGGGGAACACAGCAAGTCAGAGGGGAAAACGAGGGCCCATAGCTCAGCTCGGTTAGAGCGCATCCCTGATAAGGATGAGGCCGGTGGTTCAAGTCCACCTGGGCCCACACATCAGAGGCCCGCCTCGCGTCTCCAGATCGGGTTGGTAACGCGCTCGTCCCGCTCATACTCTGACACCTAAGCGCGACCCACACAGGGTAGCCGAGGGAAAAGGAGAAGCCATGCCGCTCTATCTGACGAGGTTCAGCTACACGCCGGAGACTTGGGCCCGGCTGATCGGCAACCCAGAGGACCGGCGAAAGGCCGCTCAGTCATACATCGAGTCCGTCGGTGGAAAGCTTCACGGGTTTTGGTACGCCTTCGGGCCTCACGACGGCTACAACCTTTGGGAGGCCCCGGACAACGTGTCCATGGCCGCGGTTGCGCTGGCGATTGGTGGTGGCGGCGCGCTCAGCTCGTTCGAAACGACGGTCCTTCTGACCGTCGATGAAACGATGGATGCCCTGCGCAAGGCCCAGCAGGTGGGGTACCGAGCGCCCGGCGCATAGCCTCTCCGCCCTCGTCACAAGTCAAGCGCTCGTCACTGGCCACACTCCCGGCGGACGTCGGTTTGGACGACGTGCGGGGGCTGCGAAGGGTCGACCAACTTGACGAAAAGGGTTTGCGGCGACTTCTTGTCGGCTAGTGCCACGTCACGCAACCTTCCGCCGGTTTTCGCGCTGCCTGATTTGAACTCCCTTCGTTCTGTGATTCCTCATCCGTAGATAGGCCCGGGTGGCCGAAGCGAGCTCGTCGTGGCTCTGGTAGTCGGAGCCCTTGATCACGAACTCGGTGTAT
>WHSQ01000115.1 GCA_009380005.1 Actinomycetota bacterium
CAGGCCTTACCGCTCGGCTGCACAGCGGTTTCCCGGATGCGGCGGTCGCGGCTCTCGTCGGTGCCGACCGCGTGCACGAGTTTCCCGTCGCGGTGGTCGGCCTCGGCGATGGCGCGCCCGCGCTCGACGCGAGCGGTTCGGCCGCAGCGGGCCACGTTGACGTGCGACCTATCGAGTTCCCGCTGGTTACGAACGCGCAGCGGGCGGGGGAACGCGACAAGCTCGCTCCGCACTGGGACCGCGGCGCTCCGGTCGATGTGCCCGTCCACGGAACTGGCCCGGTCGAGGCGGTCGTGCTCGCGCGCGGATCGCAGCGTCGCATGGACCCCACCCGCGGCCTACCGGAGAGCCTGTTGCGCACTTCCCTGCGCGTGGCACTGCGCGGCGTCTCTCTCCCCCACCGCGTTGTAGTGCACGACGTCGAGGGAGTTGCGCCGGGCGTCTACCGGTGGCCGGACCTTTCGGCTCCGGTGCGCCCCGGCGTGATGCGAGACGAGGTTTACCGGGTGTGCCTGGACCAGGGGCTCGCTCGCGACGCAGCGTTCGTCGTGATCGGCGCGACGGACGTTGGCGCACTCGACGACCGGGAGTACCGGGAGGCGCAGCTCGCCGCCGGCCTGGTCGAGGGCAGGCTGCACCTGCTCGCCTACAGCCTGGGCGCAAGTGCCTCCGGGATGACCTTCATCGACAGCGAGGTGACTTCGCTGCTGGGCGAGCAGCTGGACGCGTTGCTGTTCACCTGCGTCGGCGTTCCTGAGTACACCTCGGCGCCCGGCGGTTCGCCCGGCGCGCCGACTGCCGTACGCATGGTGGCGCCCCGCGTGGCGCATCGATAGGAGAGGCACCGCAGGCGGATCTCGGAAGCGGCCTCCCGCCGCTCGTGCTCTATCCAGGGACTCTCGGCCGGCTCGCTCCTCACCTACGTTTTCTTGCCCGCGCTTTCACGACCGTCCTCAAGGTGAACAAGCCGGCGACCACGATCACCGTTACGTTCACGGCCGGACGCCAAGTCACCTCGTCGTCCTTGATGACGTAGGCGCCGACCGGGAACGCGGCGAGTCCGAATCCGCTCCCGCCGGCGCCTTCGACGTCCGCTCCGCCCCCGGCTCCGCCGAGGACCAATGCAGCCGGGATGAGCGTGACGCCGTCTTTCTCGTAGGCGTCGCCGAACACCCGCTTCACCGTCATCGCGTCGCGGGCTCTTTCAACCGTTTCCATCATCTTCATGGCTTCTCCTCGGACGGCAACGAGCACTCAACGTTAGCCTGGGGCCGGGCAGCGGGGTTCGCGAAGGGCGTTCGGCGAGCTCACCCGCTCGCGGCCCGATCCGAGTCTGCCGGCAACAACCTGCCGAAGAACTCTGAGACCACCGGCGCGACCACGCCGGCGGGCGCTCCGTGGTCCTGATCCTCCAGAACCATCCCTTCACCGTTCGGCAAGAGCTCCCCGATCCGTGTGACGGTGTCCCGAAAGAAAGCCGGGCTCGCCCCGCCGCCGCGGACGAGCGGTTCATTCTTCACGCTTCCGATCCGCCGATAGTTGCAGGATCACCGAGCCCATAGCTCGGCTAGTGGCTGCTCTCGAACTCCAGCGACAGTGGGATCTGCTTTCGCAACGTGTCCCCCACCGGAGACGAGCGTTCGCATCTCTCCCTGAGACGTTGGATCTGCTCGTCGGTGGCATCGGGCGCATCGATCACGACCTTGTAGCTGATCCCCTCGTAAGCGGCATCGCCGGGGCGATCCACTCCGAGCAGCGTCGCGACGTTGAAGTGACCTCGTGCTTCAACGCGAAGATCCCTCATCTCAAGGCCCATCAGTGTGGAGTGCGTACTCACAACCTCAACATCACAGGCCGCAAGCATCCCCAACAGAGCAGCCATGGCGCTGAACTCATCATCGCCTCCCACATTGAGGCTCTTGCGTCCATCCATCTCGACCCTCGAGCTCCCGCCTCCTTCCCAGTGCGCGATGACCACAGGGTCTCGATCTGCCTGTGTGGGATCGTTGCGAACACCCTCTACATAGGCTTTGAGGTCCTCAACATCCATGCCGTTCAGTTCCATTGCTCCCTCCTTGATCGATGGCCTGGAACGGGTTGCCTCTCTACTCAGCTCGGTTCGCGATGAGTACACGCAGCGACATGAGTGCACCGACGACGAAGATCGCCGTTGCCAGATAGATCAAGCCGAGGTGTCCAATCGTGTCGAAGTTGTTCGGGTAATGGGCAGGTAACGCCACCGCAAGGGCGAGAACGGGAGCCGATACGGCACCGACCCACGCCCACATATAGCCGCGACGTACGCCGAACCAGACAAGGAACAGGACGGCCAGGCCGGTGGCTGCGATGAATCCCGACACCGCGATGTGGAGATGGCCGACGTAGTGATAGAGGGAGGGACTGAATTGCACGATCTGATCCTTACCGACGTCGACTTCGCTCTGGCCGATCCCTAGCTCGAGAAAACTGTCGGTGTAGTTGCGGATGAAGAAGATGATTGCGTAGCCGATGAAGCCCACGGCGGCAAAAGCCATGAGCCAGGATCCGGTTCGGAGGCTCGAAGACTCCGTTGTGTCGCTAAGTCGCACCTCTGCACTCGCCGTTGCCATTGACATCCCTTTCTCTCCGGCGCTCTCGCGCCTCCAATGATGTGCCCGCTGCCGCCGCTTCGTTTCAATTCGCTTACTCCCCGGTCACCTCCTCGGATCCCAATCTCACTTGGTTGCCTGACTGCACGTTCGTCAGCTTGATGGACTCAAAATCTTCCGGCATCGGTGGGCCATTCGTGAGCTGGAAGTCGATGAACTCGTCCAAGGCCAAACCCAGGGCCCGATTGGTTCGCGTCTCTCGCCCGATGGTTGAGATCGCCTTGCCGTCCATCCCGCGCCCGCAGGTCGAACCTGCGTAGTGGCCGGGGTATACCTCGGTCTCAGGAGGAAGCTGGAGGAGCTTCTGCAGCGACGCATGCAGTTGGCGAGCTCGACTCCGCAACTCCTCGTCGCCAACCGCTTGCAGCGCGAGATCGACGCGGCCGACGTCACCGACGAACAACGTGTCTCCCGTTAGGACGAACCAGTCATCGACCAGAAGACATACGTGTTCCGGAGTGTGACCGGGAGTGTGGAGCACGCGGATGCGGCGGTTCCCAACCTCCATGACGTCGCCGTCGGACATCGGCGTGAACCCGAAGTCGACGTCGGCTCCCGCGCCTAACCTCAGGGTCGCGCCGGTGCGGTCGGCCAGGTCCCGCGCCCCCGAGACGTGGTCTGCATGCACGTGAGAATCGATGACCTCCGTGATGCGAAGGCCGTGCGACGCCGCTGCCGACTCGTAATCCGCGGGGTCTCCCTGGGGATCGACGATCGCGGCGACCCCGCGGGTCGGGCATCCCACCAGATACGACGCGCAGGAGCGCTGCTCATGGAGGAACTGCCGGAAGATCACGTTCTCGCCTTTCCGTCGACGCCGAACAACCGCATCCTGATACCTGGCTTCACCATTGTCAAGTATTCTCTTGAATAGTATATTCCGAGGATGCCGAGAACCTTGGTGAGGGGCATCCGGGCCAACCTGCCCCAGTTCGCCCTGCTGATCGGGATCAACGGGTTGGTCGGGGCTCTGGTCGGTCAGGAGCGCTCTCTGATCCCCCTGCTCGCCGAGCGCCAGTTCGGGATCGCCTCGGGCCTGGCTACTTCCCTATTCCTCGTGACCTTCGGGTTAGCCAAGGCTCCCAGCAATCTCATCGCCGGCTTGCTCGCCGAACGCTTCGGCCCCAAACGGGTCCTCATCGCGGGTTGGCTGGTCGGCACGCCCGTGCCGCTGCTGTTGATGTGGGCGCCGTCGTGGGGCTGGGTGATCGCGGCCAACCTGCTCTTGGGAGTCAACCAGGGACTGACATGGTCGACGACGGTACTCATGAAGATCCAGCTCGCAGGCGACCACGAACGGGGGCGCGCCGTGGGGCTCAACGAATTCGCCGGCTACGCCGCGGTCGGACTGTCGGCCTTCGCATCGGGGCTTCTTGCCGATCGCTTCGGGATCAGGCCCGAGCCCTTCCTGTTGGGTCTGGCGGTCGTACTCGGCGGCGCGCTCTTGAGTTCGCTGGTCGTCCGAGACACCCCCGCTGTCGTTCAGCGGCCTCATCTGCAGATCCGTCCGTTGTTCCGGGACCGTCTCCTCCGCATCTGCACCCGGACCGGGCTCATCAACAACGCAAACGACGCCTTCGCCTGGGCGCTGCTGCCATTGCTACTCACCAAGGGCGACTTCTCGACGGCTCAGATCGCCGCAGTCGTCGCCACCTACCCGATCGTGTGGGGGGTCCTGCAGTTGATCACCGGGCCGCTCTCGGATCGCGTCGGCAGGCGCGCTCCCATCGGCGCGGGGATGCTCCTGCAAGCCGGCGGTCTCGCCGGGTTCACGCTCACTCAGCAGGTCGTGCCGGCAATCATCTCGGCTGCGGTTCTGGGCCTCGGAACCGCCCTCGCCTATCCGGCGCTGATCGCAGCGGCAGCCGATCTCGCACCGGAGCATCGACGTCCGGCTGCCATTGGCTTCTTTCGGATGGGGCGGGATTCCGGATATGTCATCGGCGCACTGGTCTTCGGGTCGATCGCAGATCTCTGGGGTCTGCAGGCGGCTGCCGCAGCTGCTGCCACCATCACTGCGATCGCGGGGATCGACGCGATGGTGAATCTGCGTGAAAAGCATTCAAGTGAACGGTTGATTGCGCCTACGATGCCCTCATGAGCACGCGCGCCACCAAAGAGGCCCTGTTTGACGGCTTCGCTCAGGTAGCCAAGGCGCTGTCCAACGGGCGCCGAGCGGAGATCGTCGACGTCCTGGCGAACGGCGAACGTAGCGTCGAGTCACTGGCCGACGAGGTCCAGCAGTCGATCGCCAACACGAGCCAGCACCTTCAGATCCTCAGGAACGCCGGCCTTGTCACTGCAAGGCGGAAGGGGACATTCGTCTACTACCGGCTCGCCTCTCCCGATGTCGTTGGTTTCTGGCGTGCACTTCAGAGCATCGCCCGGGAGAGCCGTGGAGATATCGAGCGGCTCGTCCGCGAGTACCTCGGTGACGACGGTGACGACATCGAGGAGCTGACCAAAGAGGAGCTCTGGAAGCGCGTCCAGCGCAAGGACAAGCTGATCGTCCTCGACGTGCGTCCCCAGGAGGAATTCGACGCCGGCCACCTCCCGGGGGCAGTTTCGATCC
>WHSQ01000116.1 GCA_009380005.1 Actinomycetota bacterium
CCAAGGGTGAGCAAGCTACGACTCCGGTCCCGACGGGATCGCTGTCTCCCACGGCCGCACCGATCATCGACGTCAACGTCGCCGACGCTGCCATGCTGGAGACGTTGCCCGGGATCGGACCGACGCGGGCGGCGGCGATCATCGCCTACCGGGATGAGGTTGGCGGGTTCCGATCGGTCGACCAGCTGTTGGAGGTGCAGGGCATCGGGCCGGCCACCCTCGAGTCTCTGCGCGACCTCGTGACCGTTTAGGTGCATCGGGCGCGCCTGTGGCTGAGCGCCGCCGCGTTCAGCGCAGGCGTCCTGGCCGGCTGGCGAGAACCGAACGAACTCATGGTCGTCTGCGGGGCATCCCTCGGGTTGACCATGGTGCCGGTGCGAAACGGGCTGGTGCGACTCGCCGGGCTGGTCCTCGTCGCCTTCGCGTGTGGCGCGGTCGTGGTGTCGCTGCACGTCGCTCGCGCAGCACCCCTCATGGAGCTGGCCGACCGCTACCCCCGCTGTCGTGTGGTGGGCACCGTTTCGCAGCGGACCCCCATCGGGACCTTCATCCGCCTCCGACGCGGGAGCTGTGAGGGGGCGCCCTTTCCTTCGGGGGCCGAGGTGGTGATGACGGACGCCCCCGGCGAGCTCGGCGGCCGGATCGAAACGACCGCCTGGCTGACCCCTCTCGAGGACCAAGGCATCGACGGAGCCCGGCGGAGGGCCGGCGCGGCGGCGTCGATGGATGCAGGAGCCATTCGGGTACGGAAACCCACGGGGCTCATCTATCGAGCGGCGTTGACGATCCGCGCCTCGCTGCGGAGAGCGACAGAGGATCGATCCTCGACCACTGCGGGATTGCTGCGAGGTCTGGCGATCGGCGAGATCGATCGGCTGCCCGCTCACTCCAAAGAGTCGTTGCGGCGAGCCGGACTCTCCCATCTGGTCGCCGTCTCGGGGACGAACGTCACCATCGTCCTCACCGCCGTCGCATCCGTGGTCGGACGGATATCTCGTCGAGTGCGCATGGGCGCTTGTTCCGGGGCGTTGGTCCTGTTCGTGGCCGTCGTCGGCCCCGAGCCTTCCGTGCTCCGCGCAGCCGCGATGGGCGCTGTGGGCCTGGTGGCGCTGATGGCCGGATCCCGCTCGTCACCCCTGGACGCGCTCGCGCTCGCCGTCGTGTCCGTGCTCGCGGTCCGACCTCACATGATCCACTCCGTCGGGCTCCACCTGTCCGTCGCCGCCACCGCGGGCATCTGCCTCTGGGCGAGCCATCTCCATCGGCGATGGCGGTACGGCCCCGGTTGGCTGCGTGCCGCTCTGGCGGTGACCCTTTCCGCCCAGGCGGCCGTCGCTCCGCTGCTAATCATCGTCTTCGGAGAGATCTCGGTGACCAGCGTTCCGGCGAACCTCCTTGCTGCGCCCGCGGTGGCCCCCGCAACCGTGATCGCGCTGGCCGCGGCGGTCGTCGGCTTGGCCTCCGACGCTGCAGCGCGCGCTCTCGTCTCGATCGCGGCCCCCTTCGCGGACTGGATCGCAACGATCGGCGAATGGCTGGGGGCCGCCGGCTGGACCTCGGTGTCGGTGCGGTCTCCGTTCGGGGTCCTCGCGTCCTTGATCCTCGTGGGCGTGCTGGCGATCGGCGGAGCGCGCGCCGATCGAGCGAGTCGGCGAGACGTAGCCTGAAGACGTCGATCACCTGGACCTCTCGGGTCCCTAGACCGGGATCGGGATGGCTACTACGCTGGTAGTAATGCGGCTGTCGAACCTGCGTATCCTCCTCGTTTCCCTGGGCGCCGGGATCGGTCTGGGTCTCCTCGGTGGTATCGCCTGGGCCGCGGTGGCCGACAAGTTGATCTGGCACGGCATCGGCACCGGCTGGGTGATCCTCGGGATCATCGCCTTCGGCATCGGGATGATCGGCGCGACCGAGCCCCCACAAGGGTGGGCCACGGGCAACAAGCGCCGGGCACGACGCCGGAACGCCCTGCGCGAGGTCTCCGACGAGCACCCGAACCTGGAGAGCGCCAGCTCGCTGGACCTTGCCGTGTGGGGTCTCGTCGTCGGTGGGGGCCTGATCGCTCTGGCCATGCTGGCCTTCACCTGGGCCGTCTGAAATAGGGTCGGTCGGTGCTCCCCTTCAGGTGGGTCCTCAGGGATGCGAACGGTGCCGATCTGCGAGCGTCCGAGGAGTTCGCCTCCAAGGACGAGGCCGAGGCGTGGATGGGGGCCGAGTGGGCCGCCCTGGCCGCCGAGGGGGCCGAGCGCGTCGTCCTGATGGACGGAGATGACATCGTTTACGACATGAGCCTCCGACCCGAGTGAGTAACAACGTCTACCTGATCGTGGGTCTGGAACTCCTCGTGGAGGAAGCTCTCGACGAGTTGAGAGCCCAATTCCACTCGGACTCCCTGTCGGAGGCCTTCTTCGAGTCGGACGCGCCGGTGCACGAGATCATCGGCGCGTTGACCACTCCCTCCTTGCTCGGAGGGATCCGGCTCGTGGTCGTGCGGGATGCGGAGCAGCTGCGCAAGGAGGCCGTAGACAGGCTCACTCGATACATGGCCGATCCGGCCCCCGACTCCGTGCTGGCCCTCCTCGCCGGTGCGCGTACCAAGGTCGACGCCGCGGTGAAGATGCACGGCGAGGTCGTCGCCCTCGAAGCTCCGCGGGGACGAAGCCTGGCGGGATGGATCCGGCGACGCGGAACGCAGCTGGGACTCAAGGTGGACGACCGGGCAGCGTGGGCGATGATCGATTCGATCGGTGACGAGTTGCGGGACATCGATGCCGCGCTAGAGCAACTCTCCACCCGACTCGGCGAAGGCGCAAAGATCGGTGCCAACGAGGTCAGGCGTGCGTTCCCGCGACTCGCGGATGAACGCATCTACGTCTTCACCGATGCGGTAGGGGAGCGACGGATGGATGCATCTATGGCCGCGCTGCGAAGGCTCCTACAACAGAACGAACCGGCGTTGGTCGTGCTGGGGGCCCTCGTGGCGCAGGTACGCAGGATGATCAAGGTGCGACGCGTGGCCGATAGAGGAGTGGGTGCGGTAGCGGAGGTCGCGGGGATGCCGGAATGGAGAGCGCGGCGTCTGCAGAAGCAGGCCCTCAGTTACGGAGAGGACGAGCTCATCCGCGCCATGGACCGACTCGCCCGGACCGACGTCGAGATGAAGAGCGGTGAGAGCGGGACGATGGAGGTCGCGCTCGAGCGCGCCGTCCTGGAGATCGTGTCGAAGAGACGCTGATCTAGGAGTCTGGTCAGCCGTTAAGCCTGCGCGCCAGGCGTGACTTCTGGTTCGCGGCCTTGTTCTTGTGGATGATGCCCTTGGCCGCGGCCTGGTCCAGATCGCGGGCGGCATCCCTATACGCTTGCTGAGCGGCGGGTTCGTCCCCCGATCCGGCTGCCTCGAGGAACTTCTTGGTGCGCGTCTTGAGGCCCGAACGTACGCCCTTGTTCCGCACCCGGCGAGCTTCGTTCTGCCTGTTCCTCTTGATCTGGCTCTTGATGTTGGCCACGCGTTCTCAAACCTCACTACTTCAGGGGTTGTGCGAGCCGAAAAGCATATCAGCTGGGTGAAAAGAGGCCCGCGGTCGGCTCTCACGGCTATCTTTGCTGCGTATGGACCGCAACCATCAGCGCGCCCTGGCGATCATCGCTCACATCGACCACGGGAAATCGACCCTCGCCGACCGGCTCCTGGAGCTCACCGGGGCGGTCGACGACCGAGACATGCGTGCCCAGTACCTGGACCGCATGGATCTCGAGAGGGAACGCGGCATCACGATCAAGGCCGCGGCCGTGCGGATGGAGCACAAGGCCGCGGACGGCGAGGTCTATGAGCTCAATCTGATCGATACGCCGGGTCACGTGGACTTCGGTTACGAAGTCTCGCGCGCACTGGCGGCATGCGACGGCGTGCTCCTCTTGGTGGATGCCGCTCAGGGCATCGAAGCCCAGACGCTGACGAACCTTTACCTCGCCGTCGACGCCGGGCTGGAGATCATCCCCGTGCTCAACAAGATCGACCTCCCCGCGGCGCAGCCCGACAAGTACGCGGAGGAGATCGCGTCGCTGATCGGGTGCGACGTCGACGACGTGTTCCGTATCAGTGCGAAGACCGGTGAGGGCGTATCGGAGCTCGTCGAGGCGATAGTCGAAAGGGTCCCCGCGCCGAAGGGTGAACCCGACGCGCCCCTGCGGGCGCTCGTCTTCGACTCCGTCTACGACGCCTACCGGGGGGTCATCGCTTACATCAGGGTGATCGACGGTTCGATCTCGTCGCGCGAACCGATCCTGTTCATGGCCACGGGCGT
Organism: Actinomycetota bacterium; assembly: GCA_009380005.1. Classification (GTDB taxonomy): domain Bacteria; phylum Actinomycetota; class CADDZG01; order CADDZG01; family WHSQ01; genus WHSQ01. Next base: position 4,305 of record WHSQ01000116.1, read on the forward strand.
GGAGGCGGACGCCGATGAGATCGGCGTCCTGTCGCCCGACATGGTCCCCGTGGAGGAGCTGGAGACCGGCGAGGTCGGCTACCTCATCTCGGGCATCAAAGACGTGCGACTCGCCAAGGTCGGTGACACGGTAACCACCCGTACGCGCTCCGCCGAACGGCCGCTGCCGGGTTATCGCGAGCCCAAGCCCATGGTGTTCGCCGGCATCTATCCGATCGAGGGTGACGACTTCCCGCTCCTGCGTGATGCCCTCGACAAGCTTCAGCTGAACGACGCGGCTCTCGTCTATGAGCCGGAGTCCTCGACCGCCCTGGGGTTCGGTTTCCGTTGTGGCTTCCTGGGCTTGCTGCACATGGAGATCGTTCGGGAACGGTTGGAGCGCGAGTTCGATCTCGAACTCATAGCGACCTCCCCCTCGGTCGCCTACGAGGTAGAGCACACCGACGGCACGAAGAAGGTCGTTCGTAACCCCACCGAGATGCCCGACCCCAGCAACATCTCGGACGTCTACGAACCTCACGTGTCGGTGATGATCGTGACCCCTACCGAGTTCACGGGCACGGTCATGCAGCTGTGTCAGGAACGGCGAGGAGAGCTCAAGGAGATGCACTACCTCTCGCCGGAACGGGTCGAGATCCGGTACCACATGCCGCTGGGCGAGATCATCTTCGACTTCTTCGATCAGTTGAAGAGCGGCACGCGGGGGTACGCGTCGATGGATTACGAGCCCGTCGGGATGCACCCGTCCAACCTGGTGCGGGTCGACGTTCTGTTGAACGGTCAGCCCGTCGATGCGTTCTCAACCATCGTGCATCGTGACAAGGCCTACGACTACGGCCGGAACATGGCCGAGCGTCTGCGCAAGCTGATCCCGCGCCAGTTGTTCGATGTCCCTATC
>WHSQ01000117.1 GCA_009380005.1 Actinomycetota bacterium
TACTGGAAGTGCGTCTACTACGCGCTTGAAGACCGGTTCGAGCATGTCTGGCTGTGCAACGCCCAGCACGTCAAGAGGGTGCCCGGCCGCAAGACTGACATGTCCGACGCGGAGTGGCTGGCCGACGTCATGGCGCACGGCATGGTGCGGTCCAGCTTCGTGCCACCGCCACCGATCCGCGAGCTGCGCGAGTTGACCCGCTACCGCAAGAGCCAGGTCGACGAGCGCACCCGGGAAAGCCAGCGGTTGGAGAAGGTGCTGCAAGACGCCGGGATCAAACTCACCTCGGTGGCGTCCAAGGTGCTCACGCAGTCCGGCCGCGCGGTGGTCGAGGCGCTGATCGCCGGCGAGCGCGATCCCAACCAGCTCGCCGGGCTGGCTAAAGGCAAGCTGCGACCGAAGATCCCGCAGCTGGCCGAGGCGCTCAACGGCCACTTCGGACCCCACCACGCGGTGATCTGCGAGCAGATCCTGCAGCACCTGGACACGCTCAACGACAGCGTCGCCAAGCTCGACCGCGACGTCGCAGAGCGGATGCAGCCGTACCAGGCGGCGATGACCCTGCTGCTGGACGTGCCCGGCATCCAACGGCTCAGCGCCGAGGTCGTGATCGCCGAGACCGGCGCGGACATGTCCCGCTTTCCCACCCCCGAGCAGTTGGCGTCGTGGGCGGGGCTGTGTCCCGGCAACCACGAATCGGCCGGAAAACGCCGCCGGGTGGGCACACCGCCAGGCAACCGCTGGCTGCGTCGAACCCTGATCGAGTGCGCCCATGCCGCGGCGCGTACCCGCGGCTCCTACTTCGCCGCCCAGTACCACCAGATCGCGCACCGTCGCGGCCCAAACAAGGCTGCGGTGGCCGTTGCTCACAGCCTCGTGGTCGTCATCTGGCACCTGCTCACCACCGGGGCTCGCTACGAGGACCCGGGAGCCGACTACTTCCAACGTCGGCGCGACCCCGAACGGCAGAAGGCCCGGCTGGTCCACCAGTTGCAGCAGCTGGGCTACACCGTCGCGCTCTCCGAGGTCAGCGCAGGGCAGTAACTGAGCTCACCTGATCGGCTGAACCGTACCGGTGCTCAACCCCCAGGCCGGCCTGGCGACGGGGTCAATGTTGTGCTGCCACTCAAAGGGGCATTTCACCCCAGATCGAGCACCGCTTGTTCGCCCACATCTCGATGAACTGGCGCGGCCGCCCGTTGGAGAGCCACGAAGCCGTCGTGCAGCTGATCGGCGCCACCCGCACCCGTACAGGCTTGACCGTGCACGCCGAGCTTGACGAGGGCACCTACCCCAAAGGCGTCAAGATCACCGACAAGCAGATGGCCGAGCTGCCCCTGACCAAGCACGAGTTCCACGGCGACTGGAACTACACCCTCCACCCCGGCGTCACCGCCACGTAATCCCAACGTTGTTACTTACTAGGCCCTAAGTGTTCTGTCCGGTTGAAGGGCTGCATAATGTTAGGCGCCGTGGGTGATTGCGTGGCAGTAGCTGGCGAGGCGGTCGAGGATCCCTTCGGCGGTCTTGTGCCACTTGAGGGGTTTGGGGTCGTGGTTGTAGGTGTCGATCCAGTCCTGGATGTCGGCGGCGAGCGCCTTGGCGGTGCGGTGGGCGGACTGTTGCAGTTTCTTGGTGGTCAGAGCGGAAAACCAGCGTTCGTCGGGTAGCTCCGGCGTGTTGCCGCGCCGGAGCCCCCTCAGAACCGGGCATGCGGGCTTTCCCCGCACCACGGCTCAAGCAAGCCCTGAAGGCATGCGGGCTGGCAGAAGCGCTGTTCCACTGCCGCCGTCGATGATTCGGCGGTGGCAGTGGCTGTGTATGAGGCGGGTTGCGGTGCTTTCGTCCGGCGTGCCTGCCGCCCACGACCGGACGCACGTCTTCGAGCCCGCGACTGCCGGTGCGTAACAGGAGCAACCGGCAGATCCGCGGACGGCATTGACACGGTCGGTGGACGCCTCTTAGGGTCATGGTCATGCCATTGTACCAATGCCTGTCCCCGGCCGTCAGGGCGACGGCCGCGACCCCTGGAGCCGACTGTGACCGACGGTCCCTTCTATGTCCCGCAGGGTGATGAGATGGCGATCTTCGAGGCCGCGTACGCCAGCCGGCTCCCCGTCCTCCTGAAGGGCCCGACCGGCTCGGGGAAGACCCGCTTCCTCGAGCACATGGCGTGGCGCCTGTCTCCGGGCGTCGGCGACGGGGCCGGCCTGCGGACCATCGCCTGCCACGAGGACCTGACCGTCGGAGACCTCGTGGGCCGGCACCTGCTGACCGCCGACGAGACCGTGTGGGTGGACGGCCCGCTCACCTCCGCGGTCCGGGACGGGGGCATCTGCTACCTCGACGAGATCGTGGAGGCCCGCAAGGACACGACGGTGGTGATCCACTCCCTCACCGACCACCGACGCTTCCTCCCGATTGAGAAGCTCAACCAGGTGATCGAGGCACACCCGGACTTTCAGCTCGTCATCTCCTACAACCCCGGCTACCAGTCGGCCCTAAAGGAGCTCAAGCCCAGCACGCGCCAGCGCTTCGTCGCGATCGACTTCGACTACCCCGAAGAGGACATCGAGATCGAGATCCTCAAGGGTGAAGCCGACACAAAGGAGGAGGTGGCCGCGCCGCTCGTGAAGCTGGCGAACCACATCCGCAACCTCGACGAGGTGACGCATCTCGAGGGACCTGGCACCCGGCTGCTCGTCTACACGGCCCAGCTCATCCAGGGCGGTGTCGACCCCACGCTCGCGTGCACGGTGGCGATAACGAGCGTGCTCACCGACGAGCCGGACACGGCGAAGACGCTGGACGAGCTGGTGTCCGCGGTCTTCGGCGCATGAGCGATCGACCGTTGTCGGGGCCGGAGCGAACGAGGGCGGCCACAGCGGTCCGGCTCGAGGACCGCTCCCGGGTCGCCGAGCTCTTCTTCCACGCGCTCGCCGACTTCGCCCCGTCCTTCCACCTCCTCGAGGACGTGGACGGCCCCCTTCCGGCGGACACGGACACGACGGTTCGCCTGCCGACGGAGGTGGACCGGTACGCCTCCCGGAGGGAGAACTGGGAGTGGTACAAGCTGGCGCTCGGGTACCGGGCCCTGCGCTACCACCCGCGGCGGGGGACGTTCGGGAGGCCGTCGGCGGAGGGCGGCGACGACGGGGACCTGCCCGCCTTCTTCCCGCGCTTCGGGAGCCCGGCCGCGGCGAAGGTCGCCTTCGACGTCGTGGAGGGGGCGCGGCTCGATGCCGTCCTCCGCAGCGAGTTCCCCGGCCTGACCCCCGCGTTGAAGCGGGCGCATGCCGACGAGGTGCCGGAGCTCTCCCGCAAGCTGGCCGACGCCGCGCCCAGGTCGCAGCTGCTCATCGCTCTCGAGCTCGCTTCGGTGCTGCGCGAGCCGAGGACGGTGACCCTGAGCGCGTCGGTGGCCCGGGCGCTCCCGCGGTGCGTGGGGCTGCTCGGCCGCGCCGTGGCGGAGGGGACGCTGTCGGCCACCCTGCGTGTGTCCCGAGCGATCTACGCGGAGCTCGTGGCGGTCCCTCCCATGGACCCGGAGGCCGCGTCTGACGCGGTGGTGCTGGACCCCCTCTCCTCCGTCGCCCCCGCGGAGGCCATCCCGACCCCCGACGACGCGAGCATCCGGTCGGCGATCGCACCGGGCGGCCTCGAGGGCAGCGAGCAGTACGCCCTGGTCGTGCCCACGATCCTGTACCGGGGCGTGATCGGTACCCGCGAGTTCAACCACCGGGACACGGGGAGGTTCCGCGCCGCCGCCTTGCTCGCGCTTCGGGAGGGCGTCGAGGACGACCACGGCCACCACGTGCACCTCCACGACGAGGAGGAGCCCGAGGACGAGGCGGAGGACCAGCCGCCCCCGGAGCCGCTCGAGCACGAGCACGGGGACATCCCCCGGTGGGAGACGCCCTTCGTGCCCCCCGTCTCGGTCGGCAGCGCGAACGTGGCCTGGTACCCGGAGTGGGACGTTTTCCGGCGGCAGTACCTCGAGCGGCACTGCCGCGTCATCGACGAGGCGGTGGAGAGCACGGGGAACAGCGGGTTCGCCCGGCACGTGATCGAGATCCACCGACCCACGCTGCGCAGGCTGATCCGCGAGTGGTCCCTGCTGCCGCGCGAGGGCCTCGCCCCCCAGCGGGGCCTGGCCGACGGGGACGAGCTCCACCTTGAGACGGCCATCCAGCTCCGGATCGACCGCCGCGCCGGGGCGCCCGTGAACGACCGCATCTACCAGCGGAAGGTGCCCGTCGAGCGCGACGTCGTGGTCGGGGTCCTCGTCGACCTCAGCATGTCGACGGCCGACCACGCCGAGCAGGTCGACGACGCCGCGCCGTTCCGCATCGATGAGCAGGCCATGGCGCTCTACGGCAAGCCGTACCGGACCGTGCTGGACCACGGGCGTGAGGCCGCGATCGTGCTGGCGGAGCTGATGGACCGGCTGGGCGACCAGTGCATCGTCTACGGGTTCTCCTCGACGCGGCGTCACCTGGTGCGGATGCTCAAGATCAAGGGGCACGCGGAGACGACGCACGGATCCGTCGCCTCGCGGTTCGAGACGCTGCGGCCGATCGACGCGACCCGGCTCGGCGCGGTGATCAGGCACGGAACCAGGAGGGTGCGCCACCTCGAGGCGCGCACGCGCTTCCTCGTCATCGCCACCGACGGCCTGCCCTACGACACCGACTACGGCGACGGCTACCCGGGTCGGGAGCTCACCTACGCGCTGCACGACACCGCCCGAGCGCTCGACGAGGCCGAGGAGGCCGGCGTCAAGGCGCGGCTCATCATCGCCGGCACCGAACCGGTGGACGGCGCTGCCGTTGCGACGCTTGGCGACCGCGTCGACGTCGCCCCGGATCTGGCCGACCTGCCGTTGGCGCTCTCCAGCCTCTACATGCGCATGCGCGTCTCGCCGCGAGAGGCAGCGCGGGCGGCGCAGGTGCCGGTCGGATGACCGCAGGCCGAGCGACGAGGAGCTGTGCGATGCCTCACGACCCCCATGCGAACGGACCGAAGGAGAGGGACCACCGATGACGACCGACCGCTTCCCGGGACCGCGGCACCCCTGGTATCTGGACGTCCCGAAGGTGCAGGACGTCGAGGAGCTGATGCCGATCGCGCGGACGCACGTGCATCGCCGCTACGGCCGTTCGGCGTTGGGGGGGATCAAGGAGAACGACAGCATCCTG
>WHSQ01000118.1 GCA_009380005.1 Actinomycetota bacterium
GACCACCCGGGAGAACACGTGCGCGGCCGCGAAGATGAGCATGATGTTGCCCGTGGACAGCGCCGTCTTCTTGAATATCTCCGGGAGGTCCCCCCAGGAGATGTCACGGTAGAACCACTTGGCGACGACGAAGGCGTAGAACGCCGTGACCGCGCCGGCCTCCGTCGGCGTCCACAGGCCGCTGATGATCCCTCCGAGGATCAAGCCTGGCGTCGCCAGTGCCGGCAGGGCGCGCAGGAACTTCAGCCCGCGCTCGCTCCACGGCGCCTTCGCCGTGCGTCCCCATGGCTTGCCGCGGGCAAGGATGCTCACCGCTACCATGAGGAACAGCCCGAGGGCCAGGCCGGGGAGCACGCCTCCGACGAACATCCGCGTGGTCGACTGCTGGCTCGCCGCCGCGTACACGACCATGATGATGCTCGGCGGGATGATCGGCCCGATCGCCGCGGATGCGGCGGTCACCGCAGCGGAGAATTCGAGCGGGTAGTTGCGCTCCTGCATGGCCTGGATCTCGATGCGTCCGATGCCGGCGATGTCAGCGATGACGGAACCGGACATGCCCGCGAAGATGATGCTGGCGAAGACGTTCACCTGCGCGAGACCGCCGGTGATGTGCCCGACGCACGACTGCGCGAAGTCGAAGATCCGGTAGGAGATCGTCGAGCGGTTCATGACCTCGGCGACGAGGATGAACCCCGGGATCGCGAGCAGGCTGAACGTCGCCACGCCGTAGGTCGCGGTGCTCGCGAGCGCGACGGGCCCGAGCGATCCGGTCGCGAGTGAGAACACCAGCGTGGAGGCGAACAGCGAGATCGCCACGGGCACGCGCGCGAACAGCAGCCCGAGGAACACGACAACGAGGAGCGCCATCTCCAATTTAGCTGTCCCGCTTTCTCATCTGCCCGTTCGATCCACCGGCACGGATCGGCCTGTGCAGATCGCGCCAGGAGCCGCTAGGCGGCCGGCGACGTCGCCGACCCGAGCCGGTCGAGCAGGCGGACCGCGAACTCGCATGCGTCCCGGAAGCTGTCGACGATGATGTACTCGTTCGCCGCGTGCTTGCCGGCGGCGTGCGCCGGTGCCCCCATGAGCCAGGGGACCCCGACCGTTCGCGTCCACAGCTTATTGGCGATGGCGGCCGCGCTGGTCGGCCAGATCTCCGGATCCATGCCCATGTCGCGGTAGACGCCGACGAACTCCTGCACCGCCCAGTTGCTGAACGGCATCCGGTCGCCCTCGTACTTGTTCACGGTCTCCCACCTCACGGCGGGGAACTCCGAGGCCAGGTAGGACTCGATGCAGCCGATGAGACGGTCCACGTCCTGGCCGATCGGCCGCAGGTCGATCGACGCGACGGCCTCCCGCGGGACGATCGCCTTGTGGCCGCCCTCGATGACCTCGCCGCCCTTCAGCCCCGAGATGTTGAACTCCGACTTGAAGCTGTAGTCGTTCAGCGCGTCGAGCAGTTCCTCCTGCTTCAGGCGCTCCACGCCCAGGGACGACAGGAGGCCTTGCTGGTCGATGCGCTTGGCGAGGTCCTCCAGGAGCGCGAGGTCCTCGTCGGAGGGGGGCGTGGCATCACTGTAGAAGTCGGGGATGAGCACGTCGCGGTCGTCATCGCTCCTGATCGACTTCAACGCCTTGACGAGGTACATGACAGGGTTGGCCACGAGGTTGGAGTTGGAGGAATGGACCTCCGACTCCGTCGGTCCGCCCCAGTCGCCTGCGGTGCAGCGCATCTTGCCGGTCACCAGTCCCTTGGCGCCCAGATGGACAACTGCCTTGCGGTTGGGCAGCCCGGTGACGAAGGGCCACCACGCCACGTCGGCCTGCTTCAGCTCGTCGAGATGGTCCCGGACGAAGCCGCCGATGCTGCCGCTGCCCAGCTCCGACGCCTCCTGGACGAGGATCACGTTGACCGGCAGCGGCACGCCGGCGTCGCGGTAGGCGGCGATCGCGTTGTAGATGAGAGCGACCTGGCTCTTGGTGTCCTCCGCGCCGCGTCCCAGGATGCATTCACCGAAGTCCTTCCAGTGCATCCGCGCGGCGGAGAAGGGCTCGACGACCCACTCCGGTTCACCTGTGAGCGCGACGTCGTACATCGTGTGGACGAGCAGCGTTCTCGGCGCGCCCGCATCGAACTTCCCGTAGACGATCGGGTACTCGTCGCCCTCGACGATCTCACCCTCGCCGCCCAGCTCGTCGATGTCGTCCCTGAGGATGCGCGTCATCTCCTCGATGCCCTCACCGGTCGCTGAGATGCTGGGCTGCCGCATGTACTTGATCAGGCGCTCGAGATGCTTTGCTTCGAAATCAGCAACGACCGCTTCAACGATGTTGTCAACCATGCGCATACCTTTCCTTACGGTCAATGCTCGTGCCCGGTGCTGGCTACTCTTCGTGGTGCTCGACGGCGGCCGAGTGAGGTGGTGGTGGAGCCGGCCGTAGCAGGGCACGGACCCCGTACAGCGCGATCAAGGCGAAGGCCAGGATGATGCCGGTCGTGCGGACGGCGAACGGGATTCCCAGCATGACGGTCTCGAGGCCGCCCTGGTCGAGGGTCAGCTGCATCAGCCACCAGGCCCAGGCCAGCCCGGTCATCACGACGACGACGTTGCCGAATGCAAGGACCGCTCGCTGGGCACGGGGGCCGAGCATGCCGTAGAAGGCGTCGACGGCGATGGCCCGGCCCGACCGGATGCCGGCCGCGCCGGCGAGGAACACCGCCCAGGTGAAGATCACGGCCAGGACCTCGACGTACCAGATGATCGAGGCCCTCGCGACCGTGCGGCCCACCGACTCCACGAAGATCAGGAGCATCACACCCGCGATGAACAGGGTGGGAAGCCAGGTGTCGAGCAGCGTCCACACGACATCGGGACCGAACCGTCGCCTCTGGCACATGTCGTCTCCCTGGCGTCCACGGAGCTGGCCGGCACCGGGTCAGGGCGACCGCCGTGCGATCACGCAACGGCAGCCGCGCCTGCTACCGGGCGCGCTCAGCCGTCCCGCAGGGACTGGATCGTCTCCCAGTTCTCGGCACCCCAGACCTCGGTGGCGAGCTCGTCGATGCCGACGCGTTCCGCGCCCTCGTGGAAGGGGTCCATCGAGGGAGGCTCGACGACCGTCACGCCGCGCTCCTCCATCTGGGTCTCCCAGTCGTCCTCGGCGGCCTTGTTCTCCTCGACCACCCAGGCGGCCATGTCGGCGAGCTCCTCGTCGAGCATGGCCTGGACGTCGGGGTCGAGGGAGTTCCACCACGACGGGTTGGACATCCAGAACACCGCCGAGACGGCGTGACCGGTCTTGAGGACGTGCTTGGTGACCTCGTCGTGGTTCTCCGACAGCATCTGACCCATGGTGTTCTCGGCGCCGTCGACGGCTCCCGAAGCCAGCGACGTGAACAGCTCGTCGAAGGCCATGACCACCGGGACGGCGTTCCACGACTCGACCGCGGCGATCAGCCCCCTGATGTCCGCGACCCTGATGCGGCGGCCCTGCAGGTCCTCGTACGACTCCGCGGGCTCCCGCAGGTTCGCGTGGCGGATGCCCCGCGCCCAGGTCTGGTTGACGACGATGCCGTTGTTCTCCTCGGCCGAGGCCGACCACGCGTCGCCCACCTCGCTGTCGACCACGCGCTGGAGGTGGTCGTAGCCGTCGATCGTGTACGGCAGGAACAAGCCCACGTACTCCTCGGAGGGAGCCCGGCCGTGCAGGGCCATGTCGAGGCCACCGGTGATGAGCAGCTCGTTCATCTCGTCCTGGGAGCCCAGCACGGTCCCGAAGTGGGTCTCGAACGTGATCGCGCCGCCCGTGCGCTCCTCGACGACCTCGACGAGGCGTTGCACGGCCAGGGCCTCGGGCAGCGGCTCCGTGTAGATGCTCGCGACGCGGATCGTCATCTCCGGCCAGTCGGCGTCGTCAGCCGCCTGGTCCGTGCCGTCGCCGTCGCCTTCAGTCTCCTGGGGTTCCTCGCCCGCATCGGTGCCGTCGGTCGCCTCCGGGGCCGCGGTGTCCTGGCCACATGCGGCGGCTCCCAGCAGGAGGAGAACGAGTATTGCGATTGCTCGCAGCATCCTCATCGCTATCGTCAAGTCCTCTCTCAGATCGGTCCTGCGGGCGGACATCCGCATCGCGCCCGTGCCACGGACCTGTCCGGCCGCCATCCTGCGCGGATACCGCCGCCTTCTCGGCAGCGGTTGACCGGTCGACCAGTCGGACGCTAACATCCCTGGACCGTCGGAGACAACCCCTCAGTTGACCCACCGCCGAACGACGAGTTCGGCCAGGATCCCGCGGGAGGCGATGAGATGGGACTCGGGGTCGAGGAGATCCGTGACCAGGTCAACCGGGGGCACGGGCGGGGCCTCGACGGCAAGGTCGCCGTCGTCACAGGCGCCGGGGCGGACGGTGAGGGGATCGGCAACGGCCGCGCGATCGCGCTCCTGCTCAGCCTGTGCGGTGCGCACGTCGTCGCCGTGGACGTGCGCCCCGACGCGGCGCGGACGACGAGCGCGATGGCTCGGCGCCACGGCGGCCGGTGCGACTTCCTCGCCGCAGACGTGAGCGACGAGGCGAGCTGCCAGACCGTGACGGCGCAGGTGGCGCAGGAGCACGGCAGGATCGACATCCTGGTCAACAACGTGGGGATCGTGGGTCCGTCGGCGCCCGTCACCCAAGCCCGCGACGCCGAGATCGACAGGCTGCTTGCCGTCAACCTCAAGTCGGTCATCTTCATGGCCAAGCACGCGCTGCCCTACGTCCCGGCCGGCGGCAATATCGTCAACATCACCGCCACGAGCTCGATACGCACCAACGAGCGTCCGCTGTACGCTGCCTCCAAGGGCGCGATCAACGCCCTGACGGTCACGCTGGCCGGCCAGCACGGCCGTGACGGCGTGCGGGTCAACGCGGTCATGCCGGGGCCCGTGTGGACGCCGCTCGCGGTGGCCGACGCCAAGTCCTCGCAGGAGGCCGACGTCATCCGCAGGAACCGCCGGTACAGCAACCCTCTCGGGCTGGAGGGGT
>WHSQ01000119.1 GCA_009380005.1 Actinomycetota bacterium
GTCGCGGAACCGCTTGTACTGCTCCTCACCGAACAGCGCCTTCAGGCCGTCGGTGTTCGACAACGACCACTTCTCAGCGGTGTCCATGTCGATCTCCAACGGCAGGACGAACGTCTCACCACCGAAGGTGATCGAAGGCGGGTTGCCTTTCGCCTCGCGCCGAGCAGCGCGGGCGGCATCAAGATCGAACGTCTCGGCCATCACGCGGCCTCATCGGTCAAGAAAACCATGGTATTATCCTTACTATGAACGAACGGACATCGCTGGGAACATTCGCCGCTCGGCCCGAAGCCGAAAGGTTCTGGGAGAAGGTCAACAAGGACGACTCTAGCGGGTGTTGGCTATGGACTTCCACGCTGAACATCGGCGGGTACGGGTATTTCAAGGTCGCAGTTGTGGGATCCGCCCCATCACTATGGCTTGGGGAGAAGCCTCAAGCGGTCTACCGCCACTGCTACGCCCATCGATGGGCTTGGATAGACACTCGCGGCCCAATCCCGGACGGGTTGACACTCGACCACCTCTGCCGCGTACGCCACTGCGTCAACCCCAACCATCTTGAGCCGGTAACGATCGACGTGAACATCAATCGCGGGAACCCCCGCTCCAAGCAGCTCGCAGCACGGACACACTGCAACGCCGGGCACCCGTATGACGAAGCCAACACCTATCAGATGCCTGATGGCAGCCGACGATGCAGAGCATGCCAGGCCGAAGCAGCCAGGCGATACAACGCTCAGGCTAAGAAGCAGCGAATGCAGGATCCGAAGTGATGAGGTGCCACGGCTGGGTGGTCTCATCGGCGGCGATCGCGCCGAAGCTGATCGGCAGCGCCGACATGTCCGACCTTGTCAGGTTGGACTCGACGGCCTCCATGACAAGCCCGCGGGCGACGAACAGCCGGTACGTCTTGTCACCGTCGAACCACTCGACTGACAACGCGCGCTCGTCCAGCTCCGCCGGTGCGGGCGGGTCGAACCGGTGAACCTCGTCCGGCGCGACACCGGTGGTGGAGACCTCGCCGCCGCCGAACGCGAATGGCACCGTGTCCGCATTCCACTGCAGCAGCTGGAACGACAGAGTGAAGTCCCGTTCGGTAATCACCCGGCGGATCGGGTACAGCGCTTGCCACGCGCGGAACGCCTCGATGGTCTTACTGTCGTTGAGGGTGACACCGTCTTCGGTGGCGAACCCAAGATCCAGCCACGCCGGGTCGTAGGCCGTCTCAACGTCGGTGGGGTCGGCGGTGCCGACGGGGGCGACGCGGATTCTCCCGTCCGCGGCGACCACGACCTGTGTGCTGTCAAGCGCCATGCTCATCTCCTTACTTACACATGGAAGAACCCGCCGGTCAGCGAGTCTTATCGGGGTCCCCGGCGGTCACCGGGGGTAGGTCTTTATGGTTGAACGCCCGCGCGCAGAATGACGTTCACGTCGAACATGTAGCGGGGCCGTTTAGTCGCTTCGTCGGGCAACCACCCGGGCGGGTTGACCGTGGCAACGCCATTGAACCAGGACACCAGTCCGTCGGCATCCTCGTGGCGAAACCGTCGGGTGTCATGCAACGCGGCGAACGCGCGGCGGGCCAACCGAGACGTGTCCCACTTGCTGGTGGCCCACGTGTCGACCTGCAACCGAGCTTGGAGCATCACCCCAGGCCCGCGGGTCGTACCGCCGGGAAACCCGTTGACCCGGAGCGCGGGGAACACCCGTGACTCCCACTGCTGCTGCGTCTCACCTTCCCGGTGACCGGGCAGCTCCGTGTACACGTTCGCGCCCAGCTCGGTGACGAACGGCTGCTCACGGAAGAAGTCGACGACAACCAGCTCCACGTCGGGCAGCAGAATCGGAGTGGCACTCACCCGTCATCCTCGCCGGTGAACAGATCGATGAGGTCGGCCTTGGTCGCCGCCTCAGCATCAGCGCGGTCCATGCCCTGCTCGACGGCGTAGTCGGCCCACTCCGCCTTCGTTGCCGACTGTGTTGGAGCGAACCCTGATGACTGCAGAAAGCGCTCCATGTCCTCCCGGTCGGCGGTCCGGGCACGGCCGACGCGGATCAGATGCCGAGCACGGCTGTCGTTCACCTCGACCACTTCATCGGACCCTCGCAGCTTCACAAGTGCCATCCGGTCACCTTCCCTCGCTGAATTTGAGCCCCGCCGCCTGGGCCCCCCTGCTGAGGATTCTCCGCGCTCTGCCGGGCAACCCCGGACGAGCCGAGCCGAACTCCAGCAGGTGCGCATAGGGCACGAAGGCGTTGATGCGCCCTTGCCACTCGCCGTCCTCGACACCGGCGTCAGCGCGGATGGAGTCGTGATAAGCGCCGGTGTCGTAGGCCTCGCGGCGTGCCAGAGCTTTGGCTTCCTGCACGCCCTCTTCGGTGAGCTGGCCCAGCGTCTGCCGGTACTGCGCGGAGCGGAGCAGCTCCCGTTCAAGGTTGGGGTTGGCAACGAACCGGCTAGCCACTGATATGCCTAAGCGTCGCGTACCAATGGTGCGGCCCGCGTGGTGTTTTCATCAGTGCAGGCGGGCCGACCACGTCGAACATGTTGTCGCCATGGCGGATCCGGTCGTGCCCGTCGATGCTCGCGGACGTCGGCAGGTACAGGTTCCAGGCACCGATAAGCGTCCTCCTGTCTCGTTCCATCTCCGAGGACCCGCCCGACAGGATAGACGGCTCCAAACGTGCCGATGAGATCTCCTCCGTTGCGGTCGCCCCGTAGTCAAGCTGATCGTTGCCGTACTCATCAGTCGACGTCGACGGGTGGATGATGGTGACCTGGTCGGAGAACAGGTACCCGGGCGGACCACTCATCAGGCCAACCCGGTATGCGTGAGACCGGTGTGAGTGAGGGAGTACCGCGCCAGCACAGCCGACGTGGTCAACTCGTCCTGAGCGGACCCGCCGGATACGGACTCGCTGTAGTCACCCAGACTGAGCTGCCGGATCGTCTGATCCTTACGGCCCAGATGCGCGGCCTCGGCGACCACGGCGAGCAACTCCGGAGGGGTCTCGGTGTAACCGTGGGTCATGTCAACCTCGACCGCCTCGTATCCGGACGGCCAGAACCCGCGCCGGCGCACCTGCGCGAGCGCGCGCGACACCTCGTACACCGTCGCGTCGATGATCTCAGCGGTGTCGGTGCGGCGGATCTCCTCCACACTCACCAGACGCAGCGTAGGCAGCCGAAGCCACCGCTCCCCCCACGTCACGTCAAGCGTGATCGTCTCCGCCCGCTCCGGCGCGATATGCCACCCAGCCGCGCTGCGGACGTCTGCTACAGCCGCGTCCACCTCGGCTTGAGTGAAAGGACCCCCAGGGAAGCCGTCCAGGACAGCCGGGTCAGCGACCAGGTCGTTAGCCATGACAAACCTCCCCGGGGGTCACTCGATCAGGCCAGCGAACGGCCGAGATAATCAACCTCGTTGACCGTCAACGGGTCGCTATCCGGGTCGACGATCAGCCGACCCAGGTAATCCTTGTGGTCCGCCTCGGACTTGTCCAACTCGCGACCGAGGTGGTCAACCGTGAAATCCGTAGTCGCCATCGTCAACCTCCTTGGGCGTGCATGTCGTCGATCTCCTCACGGAGCCGATCGACACCCCAGCGGCCGTCAACCTTGATGCCAAGCGACTCAGCCTCAGCACGAAGATCATCAAGCTCGCTACTGTCATCAGAGTTCGGCTCACTGACCTCGGCACCGGCCGGCTCTCCGCCGACCAGCACCGAACCCAGCTTCTGACCGTTACGAACGAACATCAGGCCGTCGCCGTCAGCGGGACGATACCGCCGTCCTCGATGGTAAGCGGAGTGAAGTAGCCAGCGTAGGCAACCTGCACACCGAGCACGGACGGCTCGACAACCTGCAGCGAGCCGACACGCTGCTCGTACACCTCAAGCGCAGCGGTCGAGAACACGAACGCCTCACCCGAAGCCAGCCCCGAGGACATGACGGTGGAGATGCCAGAGATGCCACCCATACCGCCCTGCCCGAACTGACCAGCGGAGAACCCGGAACCCTGGGCATTCTGCGGGTTCACCGGAGCGAACAGCGGACCGAACGTGCCGAGCACGTCAGGGGCCACAGCCAGCACAAGACGTCCCTGACCGCGAACTGCGGTGTAGGCCACAGCAGCGGCCTCCCACAGCGCGGCGGCCACAACCTCAGGAGTCGGGGTGCCGGTCCCATACCCAACCGCGGTCGTCCCGGTGGTCGCCAACGCAGCAGCGGTAGCGGCCTCCGTCTCGATCGCGTACTGCGCGGCCAGATCGTTGATGATCAGGTCGAGAACCTGCGGCTGCGAGAAGTCGATCGACTGCCTCGACACGTTGACGTAACCACCGTAGGTGACAGCCTCAGCGGTCAGACGGGAGATGGTCATCTTCTGACTGACCAGCTCCAACTTCTCGTCTCCAGCCCCACCAGCGGTGCCCTGTGCGGCGACGGAAGCGTGCTGGGTGACACGCGGACGGTGCCAGGTGGCCGACGGCATCGGACGTGGACCGAACGCGCCCACGATCGGGCGTGCGGCGTCGATGAAGTTGATCACCTCACCGATCACCGGGTCGGGGATCACACCCTCGCTGTCACCGGTCTTCTGGTGATCCGCGGCGCGGTGGAACACCTCAAGACGCTCGGAGGCGTCCCGGTGGCCCAGCGCTGAGCGGTACATGTCCAGCGCGTACGCGCCAGCCGACCGGTACTCAACGGGGCCGTTGTCGACCTCGTTGCGCATCCGCGACAGCTCACGCTGCACCTGCTGCGCGCGCTCCCGCGCCTTCGTCATCGACGTGCGGGTGTCATGCAGTGTGTCCAGTTGCGACTGGACCGCATCGACCCGGCTGCGGGCCGACACGATCAGCTCGGTTTCATTGTCGGACAGGTCGCGGTCAGCGTCCTGCGCGGCGGCGATGGTCCCCTGGATGAAAGCGTTACGCTCTTCGAGCTCGCTCTCCAGCCGGGTGATCATCGCATCAGAGCGTTCAACGCTCATA
>WHSQ01000011.1 GCA_009380005.1 Actinomycetota bacterium
GCACGTGGCGTGTCCAACCGGACGAGGATCGTCGCCGCGGGAGAGCCAGGCCGGGCGGGGGGTCGTCGGGCGCCCTTCTGCCGGGCGGGGGCGGTTTGCGCCCCGGGGGCGGGTAACCTATCCTTCCTGGTCACGCCTCCTTCGGGGGGCGCGTTCGCGCGGTGTGAGATCCGCACCGCGGTTGTTAGGAGCCTGAGTTCGGTGAGCTTCGATAGGCCGGGTCGCCCCCGGAACCATCGGAGTCGGGGCTAGATCGCCGGACAACCTCGTCGGGAGGACACCCGGATACAGGGACGTATCGGGCTATCCACGCCTCGGTCCCCGCTCCGGCCCTATCTCTCGCGCGGGTGGACAAAGCCTTCGGCGTGCGCGCCGGTGGTCATAGAGGTGAGGCAGGTCCCGCGTGCGGGACGCGACCTCCGAACGGCGCGGTGGGTTACGCGTGCGTGGAGGTCAACGGAAAGGAAAAGCACAGCGTGCCTACGGTGCAACAGCTGGTCCGCAAGGGCCGTCAGTTCAAGCGCGAGAAGTCGAAGTCGCCGGCCCTCAAGGGGTCGCCACAGCGGCGCGGGGTGTGTACCCGCGTGTACACCACCACGCCCAAGAAACCGAACTCCGCCCTCCGCAAGGTCGCTCGTGTCCGCCTCACCTCTGGTATCGAAGTCACCGCTTACATCCCCGGCGTCGGCCACAACCTTCAGGAGCACTCGATCGTGCTCGTCCGCGGGGGCCGGGTGAAGGACCTGCCGGGCGTCCGCTACAAGATCATCCGAGCAGCCCTGGATACCGCCGGCGTCCGTGACCGAGCGCAGAGCCGCTCGAAATACGGCACCAAGAAGGTCGGGGGTGGCTGATGCCGCGTAAGGGGCCCGCTCAGCGGCGAGAGCTCGTCGGCGATCCCGTGTACAACTCGATCCTCGTCACCCAGATCACGAACCGCATCATGCTGCGCGGCAAGCGTGGTCTGGCCGAGGGGATCGTCTACGACGCCCTCGCCAGGGTCGGCGAGCGCACCGGCAAGGACCCGTTGCCGATCCTCAAGAAGGCGATCGACAACATCAAGCCGCTGCTCGAGGTTCGGTCTCGACGCGTCGGGGGCGCTACCTATCAGGTTCCCGTGGAGGTCCAGACGCGGCGGGGCACGACCCTCGCCATCCGCTGGCTCGTCACGTTCTCGCGTAATCGCCGGGAGGGCACGATGGCCGACCGGTTGGCGGGCGAGATCCTGGACGCCTCGGGAGGCACGGGCTCGGCCGTGAAGCGCCGCGAGGACATGCACAAGATGGCGGAAGCCAACAAGGCTTTCGCTCACTACCGCTGGTGATCGAAAGGGACGACGAGTAAGAGATGGCTGAA
This sequence comes from Actinomycetota bacterium, assembly GCA_009380005.1. Classification (GTDB taxonomy): domain Bacteria; phylum Actinomycetota; class CADDZG01; order CADDZG01; family WHSQ01; genus WHSQ01. The sequence continues at coordinate 1,357 of WHSQ01000011.1, forward strand.
GCAGCACGCGAAGAGAAGCATCAGGGCCGCCCCCAGCTGCGCGAGGTGAAGGGTGGCAAGGGCCTCGCGACGCGCGAGTACCCCCTCAACCACACGCGCAACATCGGGATCATGGCCCATATCGACGCGGGGAAGACCACGACCACCGAGCGCATCCTGTACTACACGGGCAAGACGTACAAGATCGGCGAGGTCCACGAGGGTGCCGCGGTCATGGACTGGATGGTCCAGGAACAGGAGCGCGGCATCACGATCACGTCTGCGGCGACGACGGCGCACTGGAAGGGCTACTGGATCAACATCATCGACACGCCCGGCCACGTCGACTTCACGGTCGAGGTCGAGCGGTCGTTGCGGGTGCTGGACGGCGCCGTGGCCGTGTTCGACGCGGTCGCCGGCGTGGAGCCGCAGTCCGAGACCGTGTGGCGACAGGCCGATCGGTACAACGTGCCGCGCATCTGCTTCGTGAACAAGATGGACCGCACGGGCGCCGACTTCTTCCGAACCGTCCAGATGATCACGGATCGGTTGAACGGGACCCCTGTCGTGATACAGCTTCCGATCGGCAAGGAGTCCGATTTCCACGGCGTCGTCGACCTCGTCACGATGGTCGCCCACTACTGGCCCTCGGAGGGCATGGGTGAGGAGTGGGAGGATCGGGAGATCCCCCCGGAGCTCAAGGACGATGCCGATCGGTACCGGCACGACCTGCTCGAGGCACTCGCCGATCACGACGAGCAGATCATGGAGAAGTACGTCGCCGAGGAAGACATCGACGTCGGCTCGATCCGCAAGGCGTTGCGCCGCGCCACGGTGGCCAACGAACTCGTTCCGATCATGTGCGGAACGGCGTTCAAGAACAAGGCGGTGCAACCGTTGTTGGATGCGATCTGCTGGTACCTGCCGAGCCCGCTCGACCTCCCTGCTTACAAGGGGCGCCACCCCCAGACCGGGGACGTGATCGAGCGGAGGCCGGACGACTTCGAACCGTTCTCGGCCTTGGCGTTCAAGATCATGAGTGACCCGTACGTCGGTCGCCTCACTTACATGCGCGTGTACTCCGGCACGTTGAAGAGCGGGGACTCGATCCTCAACTCGACCCGTGACCGCAAAGAGCGGATCGGCCGCATCCTGCAGATGCATGCAAACCACCGAGAGGACAAGGACGCGGTCTTCGCGGGAGACATCGTTGCCATCGTGGGGCTCAAGCAGACGTTGACCGGTGACACGCTGTGCGATCCGAACGAACCGGTCCTGCTCGAGGAGATGAACTTCCCGGCCCCCGTCATCGACGTGGCCATCGAGCCGAAGTCCAAGCCGGACTCGGACAAGTTGGGCAACGCTCTCCAGAAGCTCTCGGAGGAAGACCCGACCTTCCGAGTACACACCGACGAGGACACCGGACAGACGATCATCTCGGGGATGGGCGAGCTCCACCTCGAGGTCCTCGTCGACCGCCTCATCCGGGAGTTCAAGGTCGGCGCCAACGTCGGCAAGCCTCAGGTCGCCTACCGGGAGACGATCAAGCAACACATCGCCAAGCACGAGACCCGTTACGTCAAGCAGACGGGCGGTAAGGGTCAGTACGGGCATGTCGTGATCGCGATCGAGCCGACCGGCCCCGGTGGTGGCTACGAGTTCATCAACAAGATCACCGGTGGGCGCATCCCGAATGAGTACATCCCCTCCGTCGACCAGGGCGTGCAGGAAGCCTTGGCTACCGGGGTCCTGGCGGGCTATCCGGTGGTCGACGTACGCGTGACGCTGCTGGACGGATCGTCCCACGATGTGGACTCCAGCGAGATGGCGTTCAAGATCACGGGCTCCATGGCCTTCAAGGAGGCCGCACGGAAGGCGCAACCCACGCTGCTCGAGCCCATCTTCGACGTCGAGGTCGTCACGCCCGAGGAGTACATGGGCGACGTTATCGGGGACCTCTCGGGTCGCCGGGGTCGCATCGAGAACATGGAACAACGCGGCGGCGACCGCATCGTCAAGTCACAGGTCCCGTTGGCTGAGATGTTCGGGTACGCCACCGGACTGCGCAGCCGCACTCAAGGTCGTGCGACGTACACCATGCAGTTCAACTCGTACCAGGAAGTACCGCAATCGATCGCAGATGAAGTCATCGCAGCCGTTCGCGGCGAACCGGTAGGGAAGTAGGGAAGGAGCAGGGATGGCTAAGGCAAAGTTCGAGCGCACCAAGCCTCACGTCAATATCGGCACGATGGGTCACATCGACCACGGTAAGACGACGCTGACGGCGGCGATCACCAAGGCGCTGGCAGAGAGCAACCCCAACGTCCAGTTCACGCCGTTCGACAAGATCGATAACGCACCGGAAGAGCGTGAGCGCGGTATCACGATCGCGATCGCTCACGTGGAGTACGAGACGGAGAACCGGCATTACGCCCACGTGGACATGCCGGGTCACGCCGACTACATCAAGAACATGATCACGGGGGCTGCCCAGGTGGACGGCGCCATCCTGGTGGTCTCGGCCGCAGACGGCCCGATGCCGCAGACGCGTGAGCATGTGCTGCTTGCCCGCCAGGTGAACGTGCCTTACATCGTCGTAGCACTGAACAAGGTGGACATGGTCGACGACCCCGAGCTCCTCGATCTCGTCGAGCTCGAGGTACGTGAGCTCCTGAGTGAGTACGAGTACCCCGGCGACGACACGCCGGTCGTACGGGTCAGCGCCCTCAAGGCCCTGGACGGGGACGCGGAGTCTGCCAACGGCGTGCTCGAGCTCATGTCGGCCGTCGACGAGTACATCCCCGAGCCGGAGCGGGACACGGCCAAGCCGTTCCTGATGCCGATCGAGGATGTCTTCACGATCACGGGTCGAGGCACGGTCGTGACCGGGCGTGTCGAGCAGGGGGTTCTAAAGCTCGGAGAAGAGATCGAGATCGTCGGCATCGCGGAGAAGACCCAGAAGACGGTCGTCACCGGGATCGAGATGTTCCGCAAGATGCTCGACGAGGCCCAGGCAGGCGACAACGCCGGCATCCTCCTCCGAGGTACGAAGAAAGAAGACGTCCAGCGCGGGCAGGTCCTCGCCAAGCCGGGTTCGGTGACGCCACACACCAAGTTCTCGGCGCAGGTCTACATCCTCAGTAAGGACGAGGGTGGCCGTCACACGCCGTTCTTCTCGAACTACCGGCCGCAGTTCTACTTCCGCACCACGGACGTGACGGGAAGCATCAAGCTGCCGGAGGGCACCGAGATGGTCATGCCCGGTGACAACACGGAGATGGAGGTCGAACTGGGTCAGCCCGTCGCCATGGACGAAGGTCTGCGCTTCGCGATCCGTGAGGGCGGCCGCACCGTCGGCGCCGGTCGAGTCGTGAAGATCATCGAGTAGCGAACCCAGAGAGAAGAGAGAAGAGGCCCCCAGGTGGCGCAAGGCGGGATGAAGATCCGCATACGGCTCAAGGCCTACGACCACGAGGTCATAGACCAGAGCGCAAAGAAGATCGTCGAGACGGTTACGCGCACGGGCGCGTCCGTCAACGGTCCGATCCCCCTGCCGACGGAGAGATCCGTGTACACGGTCATCCGCTCGCCACATAAGGACAAAGACTCACGCGAGCACTTCGAGATGCGTACGCACAAGAGATTGCTCGACATCGTCAACCCGACGCCCAAGACGGTCGACTCGCTCCAGCGGCTCGACCTTCCTGCCGGCGTCGACATCGAGCTCAAGCTCTAAACGGGAACGAGGGAAGAGGACGAGATGGCAGAGGTCAAGGGGATCCTGGGTCGCAAGATCGGGATGACCCAGATCTTCGACGAGAACGGTAGGGCCGTGCCCGTTACCGTCGTGGAGGCCGGCCCTTGTCACGTCGCGCAGATAAAGCGACCGGACAAGGATGGCTACTCGGCGATCCAGATGTCGTTCGGCCGGCCGCGCAAGACCAACAAGCCTCAGGAAGGCCACTTCAAGAAGGCCAACGTCGACCCGGGTCGCTACCTGGTCGAGCTGCGTCTGGACGACAGCAGCGAGTACGAGCTCGGTGCGGAGATCAAGGCCGACGTCTTCGAGGTCGGCGAGTCGGTCGACGTGATCGGGGTGACGAAGGGGAAAGGCTTCGCCGGTGGGATGAAGCGCCACAATTTCGCCGGTCTATCCGCGTCACACGGTACTCAGCGCAAGCACCGTTCACCGGGTTCGGTGGGGGCTGCAGCGACGCCCTCTCGTGTCTTCAAGGGGACGAGGATGGCGGGTCAGTTGGGGAACGTGCGGGTGACGACCCTCAACCTGAAGGTGATCAAGGTGGACCTGGAGCGCAACCTGCTCTTGATCCGCGGCGCCGTTCCCGGGCCCAAGAACGGTCTCCTGATGGTCCGTTCGGCGGTTCGCCTGCGTCAGCGGAAGGCGGCCTCGTGATGGCGACGAAGACGCTGAAGGCCAAGGTCCTCGACGGATCCGGGAAGGTAAGCGGTGACGTGAACCTGCCCGGGGACGTATTCGGCGGAGAGATCAACGTGCCCGTCATGCATCAGGTGGTGACGGCTCAACTCGCGGCCGCTCGCTCCGGAACGGCCTCCACGAAGACCCGATCCGAGGTGCGAGGCGGCGGCAGGAAGCCCTGGCGCCAGAAGGGCACGGGGCGGGCGCGACATGGCTCCATCCGCAGCCCCCTCTGGGTCGGCGGAGGCGCGGTCTTCGGGCCGAAGCCCCGCGATCACTCGGTGCGCGTGAACCGGAAGATGAAGCGGGCGGCTCTCCGGTCGGCGCTCGCCGACAAGGCCAACGCCGGCGCAGTCTTCGTCCTCGACGGTTTCGACGAGCCGCGTACCAAGATCGCCGCCGCCGCGCTGAAGGCGGCCGAGATCGGGGGCCGGGTACTGGTCGTGGTGGATCCCAAGAGCGAGGGTGACGAGGCGGTCGACCGCGCGTTCCGAAACCTCGAGCGAGTGGCGTTCGCGCTCGTCGGATCGCTGGGCACCTACGACGTGCTCGTGGCGGATTCGATCGTCTTCACCCGTAGTGCCTTGGACCGGCTGACGGCTGCGAAGGATGACAAGCAGGAGGAGTCGGCATGAGCGGCTCCACGAAGAACGGCGCGCGCGACGTGATCCTGGCCCCCGTGGTCAGCGAGAAGTCCTATTCGTTGCTCGACGGCAACCAGTACACGTTCGTGGTGCACCCGGATGCGAACAAGACGGAGATCCGTCAGGCCGTCGAACAGATCTGGGACGTCAAGGTAGTGAAGGTCAACACGCTGAACCGCAAGGGCAAGGTCAAGCGCTTCCGGTTCCAACAGGGACGTCGCAAGGACACCAAGCGTGCGGTCGTGAAGCTCGCCGAGGGCGACCGCATCGAGATATTCGAGTCGCAGGGTTAGGGGCGATCTAGATGGCGATCCGTAAAGCGAAGCCGACCTCTCCGGGACGAAGGTTCCAGACCTACGAGGACTTCTCGGGGATCACTCGCGACGAGCCCGAGAAGACGCTTCTCGAGCCGAATCCGAAATCGGCCGGCCGTAACAACCACGGTCGCATCACCTCGCGGCGACGCGGGGGTGGCCACAAGGGGAAGTACCGTGTCATCGACTTCCGCCGGAACAAAGACGGCGTGCCGGCGAAGGTCGCACATGTGGAGTACGACCCGAACCGCAACGCGCGCATCGCCCTGCTCCACTACGCAGACGGCGAGAAGCGCTACATCCTTCTCCCCAACCGCGTGAAGGTGGGGGACAGACTGGAATCGGGGGCGAAGGCCGAGGTTCGTCCGGGCAACGCTCTTCCCCTCCGGAACATCCCCGTGGGTACCGTCGTCCACAACGTGGAGCTCAAGCCCGGAGCGGGGGGCAAGATGGCCCGATCCGCGGGATCTTCCGTCCAACTCGTCGCCAAGGAAGGCGATCGAGCAACCCTCCGTCTACCGTCCGGCGAGGTGCGGATGGTCCTGATGGACTGCCGCGCGACCGTCGGAGAGGTCGGCAACGCCGAGGCCGAGTTGATCTCGTTGGGCAAGGCCGGTCGTAATCGCTGGAAGGGACGACGTCCGAAGGTCCGAGGCGTCGTCATGAACCCGGTCGACCATCCCCTTGGTGGTGGCGAGGGCAAGTCCTCCGGTGGGCGCCACCCGGTGAGCCCGTGGGGCAAGCCGGAAGGACGTACCCGTAAGAAGAAGTCGTCGGACGACATGATCATCCGTCGTCGTCGCAAGAAGAGAGGTAGATAGTGCCGCGAAGCTTGAAGAAGGGACCGTTCGTGGACGAGCACCTGCTCGTCAAGGTCCTCGATCAGAACAAACGCAACGAGAAGCGCGTCATCAAGACCTGGTCGCGCCGGTCCACCATCATCCCGGAGATGGTGGGACACACCCTCGCCGTCCACGACGGGCGCAAACATGTCCCCGTCTACGTGACGGAATCGATGGTGGGACACAAGCTCGGCGAGTTCGCACCCACGCGTGCATTCCGGACACACGGTAGCTCGGCCGAGAGAAGCACGAGGGTCAAATAGTCATGGCAACCAGGGTTGTGTCAGATGAGCAAGCCGCTATGGCGTCGGCGAGATTCATCCGCATGTCACCAACGAAGGCCCGTCGTGTGATCGATCTGATCAGGGACCGGCACGTCGACGACGCTCGCCGGGTGCTGCGATTCACCCAGCGCGGTGCCTCGGCACCGATCCTCAAGGTCCTCAACTCCGCGATAGCGAACGCCGAGCACAACCGTGGTCTCGCTGCCGATGAGCTCGTGGTCGTCCGGGCGTGGGCCGACGAAGGCCCCACCCTCCGGCGTTATCGACCTCGGGCTTTGGGGCGTGCGACGCGGATCCGCAAACGTACCTGCCACATCTCCGTGGTAGTGGGTCGACCCGACGAAGCGATCGAAGAGGCGCGGGGCGGGGAACAGGAGACGAAGCGTCGGGCGCGGACCGAGCCGGCGACCGCGTCGGAGCCCGGCACCGAGGTGACGGAGGGAACGGCGGCCAAGAAGACCACCGCCAAGAAGACCACCGCCAAGAAGACCACCGCCAAGAAGACCACCGCCAAGAAGACGACCGCCAAGAAGACGACGAGGAAGAAGAAGTCCGAGGGGAGCGAGGATTAACTGATGGGTCAGAAGGTTCATCCATACGGCTTCCGCCTCGGCATCCACACGGACTGGAAGTCCCGCTGGTTCTCGGAGAAGGAATACAAGGCATACCTCGAGGCCGACCTGCGGATACGCGAGTACCTGCTGGGACAATTGCCTCACGCCGGGATCAGTCGCATCGAGATCGAGCGGACCCGCGAGCGCGTGCGCATCGACGCGCACACCGCCCGTCCGGGGATCGTCATCGGGCGGCGTGGTTCCGAGGCCGAGCGCCTCCGGAAGCAGTTGGAGACCATGGAGTCGAAGCTCTACGGCAAGCCCGTCGACGTGCGTCTCAACATCATCGAGGTCAAGCAGCCCGAACTCGACGCTCAGCTGATCGCCCAGGGCGTGGCGGAGCAGCTGGCGGGTCGTGTCTCGTTCCGGCGGGCCATGAAGAAGGCCGTCGGCACGACCATGAGGCACGGCGCCAAGGGCGTCCGCGTGCAGTGTGGAGGCCGTCTCGGCGGCGCCGAGATGAGTCGGCGGGAGTGGTACATCGAGGGTCAGATGCCCCTGCATACCCTTCGGGGCGACGTCGACTACGGCTTCGCGGAGGCGAAGACGACGTTCGGCCGGATCGGGGTGAAGGTGTGGATCTACAAGGGTCCGTTCCAGGACGTGTACGCCGCGGCTCGCGATGCAGCCCGGCTCCGTCGCGAGGCAGCACTCGCTGCGGGCGAGACGATCGGTCGTGGGGCGGAGGAGCGCGCAGCTCAGCATCGCGGCGCTCAGCGTTCGAGCACGCCCGAGGGCGGTACGGCGGCCACCACCGAGGCCGGTACCAAGGCGCAGCGCCCGGGTAAGGGCACCGGCAGGTCCGAGAAGCAGGTCGCTTCCCCGCCGGCCGAGGGAACGCCGCCGGCCGACCAGGTCGACGCCTCGCTTGGAAAGGCCTCGTCGGAGCCCGAGCCGCAGCCGAAGCCGAAGAAGCCCGCCGCCAACATCAAGGCCACGCCCGCCCCCGACGAAGGCGAGGAGCAAGCCTGATGTTGCAGCCACGCAAGATGAAACACCGGAAGCAGCAACGGGGTCGCATGCGCGGTCGCGCCAAGGGCGGCACTACCGTGAACTTCGGAGACTACGGCCTGATGGCGCTGGAACCGGCCTGGATCACCAACCGCCAGATAGAGGCCGCCCGTATCGCGATGACGCGCCACATCCGACGAGGCGGGAAGGTCTGGATCAATATCTTCCCGGACAAGCCCTACACGAAGAAGCCCGCCGAGACCCGGCAGGGGTCCGGTAAGGGCAACCCCGAGGGCTGGGTGGCCGTCGTCAAACCGGGACGAGTGATGTTCGAGATCGCCGGCGTACCCGAACCGCTTGCTCGCGAGGCGATACGACTGGCTGCTCACAAACTTCCGATCCGATGCAAGTTCGTCCACCGCGACGAGCCGATCGAGATCTAGAGGAACGGCATGGCGAAGGTAACGGAGTTCAGAGATCTATCGGTTGATGAGATCGAGGGTCGCCTCTCGGAGGCGCGGGAGGAGCTGTTCAATCTGCGCTTCCAGAATGCGACCGGTCAACTCGACAACTACAAGCGACTGGGCGAACTTCGCAAAGAGGTCGCTCGGATCAAGACGGTGCTTCGGGAGCGAGAGCTTACCGAAAGCGAAGGTGAAGGTTGATGGCAGATAACGAACTGGGCCGGCTCGAGCCGGCCGGCGTCCGCAAGATGCTGGTCGGTCGCTGCGTGTCCGACAAGATGGACAAGACGGTCGTCGTCGAGGTCCGCGATGCTGCACAGCACCCGACCTACGGGAAGATCGTGCGGCGCACGAAGCACCTCAAGGCTCATGACGAGGCGAATGAAGTCAGCATCGGTGATCTCGTTCGGATCGCCGAGACGCGGCCGCTATCCAAGACCAAGCGATGGCGTGTTGCTGAGATCGTGGAAAGAGCCAAGTGATCCAACAGGAGAGCCGATGTCGTGTCGCAGATAACACCGGAGCCCGTGAGGTCCTGGTGATCAAGGTGCTGGGGGGATCCCGCCGGCGCTACGCTGGTGTGGGCGACATCGTCGTATGCACCGTGAAGGACGCCATCCCCGGTGGCGGCGTCAAGAAGTCAGAGGTCGTCAAGGCCGTCGTGGTCCGTACCGCGAAGGAACGGCGCCGTATCGACGGTTCGTACATCAAGTTCGACGACAACGCAGTGGTGATCGTCGACAACCAGATGCAGCCCCGCGGCACCCGGATCTTCGGGCCGGTCGCCCGAGAGCTGCGTGACAAGAGGTTCATGAAGATCATCTCGTTAGCCCCAGAGGTGCTGTGATGTCTTTGAAGATAAAGAAGGGCGACCAGGTGGAGGTCATCGCCGGCAAGGATCTCGGCGCTCAAGGTCGCGTGCTCCAGGTCCTTCCGCGTAAACAGAAGGTCTTGGTCGAGGGCGTCAACGAGGTGACCCGCCACGAGCGGGTCCGCGTCAACCGGAGGGGGGGCCAGGAGGGTGGCATCACCCACAAGGAGGCCCCCATCTCACTGAGCAACGTGGCCCTCGTGTGTCCGACGGACGGTCCCACGAGGGCCGGCTACCGGATCGAGGAAGGCGGCACGAAGGTACGTGTCTGCCGCAGATGCGGAACGGAGCTTTGAGCCCGATGGCAGCCACGACGACGTACACGCCGCGCCTCAAGGAGCGATACCGCTCCGAGGTCGTGCCGCGCCTGCAGCAAGAGCTCGGGCTCCGCAACGTGATGGAGGCGCCCAAGCCCGAGAAGATCATCGTGAACATGGGGGTCGGCGACGCCGCCAAGGACGCCAAGGCCCTCGAGGGAGCCATGAAGGATCTCACCACGATCGCCGGACAGCGACCGTCGATCCGTCGAGCGCGCAAGTCGATCGCGACCTTCAAGATCCGGGAGGGTATGCCGATCGGCGCCGCCGTCACGATGCGCGGTGACCACATGTGGGACTTCCTCGACCGGCTCATGTCGATCGTTCTCCCGCGTATCCGTGACTTCCGGGGTCTCAACCCGCGGTCGTTCGACGGCAACGGCAACTACAGCTTCGGTCTCACCGAGCAGCTGGTGTTCCCGGAGATCGATTACGACGACATCGATGCGACGCGCGGTATGGACGTGACGATCGTGACGACGGCGAAGAACGACGACGAGGGACGGGCGTTGCTCATGGCGCTCGGTTTCCCACTGAGGCAGATGGGCCCAAGGTCCGAGGTAGCTGGAGGCTAGATGGCGAAGAAAGCCCTTAGGAACAAGGCGCAGGCGAAGCCGAAGTTCAAGGTGCGCGCTTACACGCGCTGTGTTAGGTGCGGACGGCCGCGCGCGGTTTACCGGCGTTTCGGCCTGTGCCGTCTGTGTTTCCGCGAGATGGCCCACAACGGGGAGATCCCGGGCATCACGAAGGCGAGTTGGTAGGCGTGAGCATGACCGATCCGATCGCCGACATGCTGAGCCGGATCCGTAACGCGGCGCGCGCGGCTCACGATGACGTCCAGATCCCGACGTCGAAGATCAAGGAGTCGATAGCCAAGATCCTCGCCGAGGAGGGCTACGTCGATGGGTACGAGATAGTTCGTGAAGACGGACATCCATACCTCCAGATCCGCTTGCGGTATTCGGAGGAGCGGGAACCCGCCATAGCGGGCATCCGCCGCGTTTCGAAGCCGGGGCGTCGCGTGTACCGCGGAGCTTCGGATCTGCCACGCGTGTTGGGCGGCTTGGGTGTAGCGATCATATCGACGTCTCACGGTGTCATGACCGACAAGGAGGCCCGTCGGACGCGTGTCGGCGGCGAGGTCCTTGCATACGTCTGGTAGGAGAGCGACATGTCACGAGTAGGTCAGGCGCCGATCACCGTGCCCTCCGGGGTGGAGGTTTCGGTGGCCGGCAACAGCATCAGGGTGAAGGGCCCGAAGGGAGAGCTCGAGAGAAGCTTTCCCGAGGAGATCCGCGTCGAGCAGAGCGACGGCGAGGTTCGCGTCACGCGCTCGGGCGAGGAGCGTGAGGTGAAGGCGTTGCACGGGTTGTTCAGAAGCCTCATCAACAACATGGTCCTCGGCGTCACCGAAGGCTTCGAGAAGAAACTGGAGATCCACGGCGTTGGATATCGCGCTTCCAAGCAGGGCAACGACCTCGAGATCCAGGTGGGTTTCTCGCATCCGGTCCGCAAGGCGGCTCCGGCCGGCATCGAATTCGAGGTCCCGCAACCGACCCGGATCACCGTCCGCGGCATCGATAAGGAGCTGGTCGGCAGGATCGCCGACGAGATCCGAGCGATCAGGAAGCCCGAGCCCTACAAGGCCAAGGGCATCAGGTACGAAGGTGAGTACGTCCGTCGCAAGGGCGGCAAGGCAGCGAAGGCTGGTGCGTGATGAGAGCCAAGGACAAGGTCGCAAGTCTTCGGCGGCGGCATCGCCGGGTGCGCAAGAAGGTGATCGGCACGGCCGAGCGCCCTCGTCTGGCGGTGTACCGGTCCAACCGGCATATCTACGCCCAGGTCATAGACGACTCCGCCGGCCGGACGCTCGCCGCTGCATCGACGCAGGACAACGGCACCGAGGGCTCGCCCAAGGACCGCGCGAAGGCCGTGGGGGTCTCCCTCGCCAAGAGGGCGCAGGACGCGGGGGTCACGAAGGTGACCTTCGACCGAGGCGGCTTCCAGTACCACGGCCGGGTAGCGGCCGTGGCGGAAGGCGCTCGTGAAGGAGGCTTGGAGCTGTGAGGAGACAAGGAGGAGGCCGCGGGCGCGACGACGACCGGGGCCAGTACGAAGAGCGGGTCGTTTCCATCAACCGCGTTGCGAAAGTGGTCAAGGGTGGCCGTCGCTTCTCCTTCACGGCTCTCGTCGTCGTGGGCGATGCCAATGGACAGGTGGGCGTTGGTTACGGCAAGGCCCGTGAGGTCCCCGCTGCGATCCAGAAGGGCATCGAGGAAGCGAAACGCAACTTCTTCCGGGTGCCGATGGTCGGCTCGACCATCATCCACGAGATCACCGGCGAGGACTCGGCCGCGGTCGTGCTCCTCAAGCCCGCCTCGCCCGGTACCGGAGTGATCGCCGGGGGTCCCGTGCGTGCGGTGGTCGAGTGCGCCGGGATACGGGACATCCTGTCGAAATCGCTCGGTTCCGGCAATGCGATCAACATCATCCATGCGACCGTCAAGGCGCTGAAGGGTCTGAGCACGCCGGACAGCGTGGCTCGCAAGCGCGGCAAGACGCCGGAAGAGGTAGCTCCGCCGTACCTGCTCCGCGATGCGACGCCCGCCGGGAGGTAGATAGGAGTGCCGAAGAATCTCAAGGTTACTCAGGTGAAGTCGGCTTCGGACAAGGGCCAGAAGCAGCGCGCCACGATGCGCGCTTTGGGCATCCGTCGTATCGGCCAGGCCGTGACTCAGGAGGACAAGCCGGAGATCCGAGGGATGATCCGGGTCGTGGAGCACCTAGTAACGGTCGAGGAGATCGACGCATGAAGCCGCATGAGTTGAAGTCGGCCCCCGGAGCGACCAAGCGCCGCAAGCGTGTTGGGCGCGGGGAGGCATCGGGCAAGGGCAAGACGGCCGGTCGGGGGACCAAGGGGACCAAGGCACGCAACACCGTGCGGCTCGGATTCGAGGGCGGTCAGATGCCCCTGGTCCGGCGCGTTCCGAAGCTCAAGGGCTTCAAGCCACCCCGGCGCACGATCTACGGGAGCGTGAACCTGAGCCAGCTCGACCGGTTGGACGCGTCCGAGATCGGGCCGGACGAGCTGCGAGCGGCCGGCCTGGTGCGGAAGCGACATGACCTGATCAAGATCCTGGGTTCGGGCGAGATCGAGCGCGCCGTGACCGTGCGCGCGCATGCCTTCAGCCAGACCGCACGAGAGAAGATCGAGGCCGCCGGAGGCAAGGCCGAGATCGTCGAGACGAAGGCCAAGAAGTGAACCTGCTGCGAGCGTTCGTAAACGCATTCAAGGTCCCAGACCTCCGCAAGAAGATCTTCTTCACCCTCATCATCATCGCGATATACCGATTCGGGTCCCACGTCCCGACCCCCGGTATCGACGTCGAAGCCGCTCAGAGGTTCCAGCAACAGGCCCAAGACGCCGGCGGCGTCCTGGCATTCATTAACCTGTTCTCGGGAGGGGCGCTGACGCAGCTGGCCGTGTTCGCGCTCGGGATCATGCCGTACATCACGTCCTCGATCATCATGCAGCTGCTCACGGTGGTGATCCCGAAGCTCGAGGCGTGGTCCAAGGAAGGTGAGCTCGGGCAGAAGAAGATCACCCAGTGGACCCGGTACCTGACCGTTCTGCTGGCCGTCATGCAGTCGACCGGGCTCGCGTTCCTGTTCAGTCGGGGCGATCCCTTCGGGACCGGTATCCAGGTCAACCTGATCCCCAACTTCGACGCCATGCACGTGGCCCTGATCGTCATATCGCTCACGGCCGGGACCGCTCTGATCATGTGGCTGGGCGAACTGATCACGCAACGGGGCATCGGCAACGGCATGTCGATCCTGATCTTCGCCTCGATCATCTCGACGCTGCCGGCCGAAGGGGCGGGGATCCTGAGGCAGAAGGGTTTTGGCCCGTTCCTCGTCATCTGCGCGATCGGCATGTTCATCATCGTCGCGATCGTGATCATGGAGCAGGGCCAGCGCCGCATCCCGGTTCAGTACGCGAAGCGGGTCGTGGGTCGCAAGATGGTCGGGGGCCAGTCGGTCTACATCCCCCTGAAGGTGAACACCGCGGGGATCATCCCGATCATCTTCGCCTCCAGCGTCCTGTACATACCGACGCTGTTACAGAACGTCGTACAGCACCAGGGGATCCGGGACTTCATCGATCGGTACCTCGTCAACTCGACCAGCATCTTCTACATGTTCCTGTACGGATTGATGGTCGTCTTCTTCGCTTACTTCTACACGGCGATCGTCTTCAACCCGGTCGACCAGGCGGACAACATGAAGAAGTACGGCGGGTTCATCCCCGGGATCCGTCCGGGCCGTCAGACGGCGGAGTACCTCGACCGGATCCTGACGCGTATCACCCTACCGGGCGCCCTGTTCATCGCCGCCATCGCCCTGATGCCCAACATCGCGACCGCGGCCTACGGCATCCAGCAGCTGCCCTTCGGTGGGACCTCGATCCTGATCACGGTCGGTGTCACACTGGAGACGATGAAGCAGATCGAATCGCAACTAACGATGCGCCACTACGAAGGCTTCCTGAAATAGGCATGTGATGAGGCTGGTGATGTTCGGCCCGCAGGGCGCGGGTAAAGGTACGCAATCGGCGCGGATAGCGGAGAAGTACGGCATCCCCTCGATCGCGACCGGTGACATCTTCCGGTGGGCGATCAAGGGGGGCACCTCGTTGGGCGGCAAGGTGAAGCAGTACGTCGAGGCCGGCAACCTGGTCCCCGACGAGCTCACGATAGAGACCGTCCGGGAGCGTTTGACGGCGGATGACTGTGAGGAGGGCTTCCTCCTCGACGGGTTCCCCCGCAGCGTCCCCCAGGCCGAAGCCCTCGACGAGATCCTCGCCGAGAAGGATCGTGCCCTGGACGCGGCTCTCGTGCTGCAGGTGCCGGAGGAGGTCTCGCTGCGGCGACTCACGGGGCGTCGCGTGTGCTCCAACTGCGGCCGCAACTACAGCCTGGACAGCCCGCCCGAGAAGAACTGGACCTGCGACGTGTGCGGAGGACCGGTCACCCCTCGCGCCGACGATGAGGACGAGGAGGCGATCCGGGCCCGCCTCAGGAGCTACCACGACACCACCGAGCCGCTGAAGGTCTACTACGGCGAGAAGGGGATCCTGCGGGAGGTCGACGGGACCCAGAGCCCAGACGACGTCTTCAGCAGCATCGTCTCGGCGCTCTAGACCGGTGATCTACAAGAAGTCCCCCGAGGAGATCGCCACGATGCGACGCGCCGGCAAGGTCGTCGCCGACACGCACGAGCGGCTCGAAGAGGCGATCCGCCCGGGGGTCACCACCGCGGAGCTGGACCGGATCGCCGACGAGTACATCGCCGGGGCCGGTGGGGTGCCCTCGTTCAAGGGCTACCGGGGTTTCCCCCGATCGATCTGCTCATCGCCCAACGAGATGATCGTCCACGGGATCCCCAGTGAAGACGTCGTCCTCGAAGACGGCGACATCGTCTCTCTGGACATCGGGGTGATCTTGGACGGTTATCACGGAGACTCCGCCTGGACGTACGCCGTGGGCGCCGCGGACGCGGCTGCCGCTGAGCTGCTCAAGGTCACCGAGGCCAGCCTCGACGCCGCCATCGGCCAGACCCGGCCCGGGCGCCGTTTGGGGGACGTCGGCTACGCCGCCCAGCAGGTCGCCGAAGCGGCGGGGTTCTCCGTCGTGCGGGAGTACGCGGGTCACGGGATAGGCCGATCTCTCCACGAGGAACCGTGGGTGCCCAACTACGGCCCTCCGGGCCGCCGGGAGCTCCTGAGCGCGGGCATGACCATCGCCATCGAACCGATGGTCAACGCCGGCGGGGCCGGGACCAAGGTCCTCGACGACGGTTGGGGCGTGGTGACCGCCGACGGCAGCCTGTCGGCCCACTTCGAGCACACGGTCGCGGTCACGCCCGAGGGGCACGAGGTCCTCACCCGCAGGGGGCCTCTGTGAGCGGTGCCAGCCCGCCCTTCGTGGCCCTCGGTTTGCGGGGGGTGACCAGGGAAAATGCCGGCTGCTATACTCGTCAGTCCGGCTTGGTCCCCCAGTTACGCGCGCCCCGGGAGGGGCGTTTGTCTTGGGTGGCCCGGCACAAGCGAACAAGTAGAGATGTGAGATAGCCCATGGCCAAGAACAAAGAGAAGGCTCCCGCCAAGGAAGAGGGCATCCAGGTAGAGGGGACGGTCATCGAGACCCTCCCCAACGCCATGTTCAAGGTCGAGCTCGAGAATGGCCACAGCGTCCTCGCTCACATCTCCGGGAAGATGCGTATGCACTACATCCGCATCCTTCCCGGCGACCGTGTCCAGGTGGAGTTGTCGCCGTACGACCTCAGCCGGGGCCGGGTCACATACAGGTACAAGTAGGACGGAGTTGCAAGCAGCGATGAAGGTGCGCCCGAGCGTCAAGAAGATGTGTGACAAATGCAAGATCGTCCGTCGCCGCGGGCGCGTGATGGTGATCTGTTCGAACCCGCGACACAAGCAGCGTCAGGGCTAGGGAGGCAAGTTGGCTCGCATCGCAGGGGTGGATCTTCCACGGGACAAACGTCTCGAGATCGGCCTGACGTACATCTTCGGAATGGGCCCCACGAAGGCGGTCGATACCTGCTTCGGCGCGCGCGTGGACCCGGCCACCAAGGTGAGAGATCTGACGGATGAGGAGATCATCCGTATCCGTGACTGGATCGGCGCCAACTACACGGTCGAGGGTGACCTCCGGCGCGAGGTCAATCAGAACATCAAGCGAAAGGTCGAGATCGGTTGTTACCAGGGGCTCCGCCACCGCCGGAGCCTGCCGGTCCGAGGTCAGCGCACGCACACCAACGCCCGGACTCGTAAGGGACCGCGCAAGACCGTGGCGGGCAAGAAGAAGGTCAAGGGTAAGAAGTAGTGAAGGGGACTGTGTTTGGCGACCGGTAAGAAGGCGAAGAAGACTCGCCGCAGGGAAAAGAAGAACATCGTCCACGGTGTGGCTCACATCAAAGCGACGTTCAACAACACGATCATCTCGATCACGGACGTCGAGGGGAACGTGATCTCGTGGGCGTCGGCCGGCAACGTCGGCTTCAAGGGTTCGCGTAAGTCGACGCCGTACGCCGCCCAGCAGGCTGCCGAGATGTGCTCGCGCCGGGCGCAGGAACACGGTGTCCGGCGTGTCGACGTAACGGTGAAGGGGCCCGGCTCCGGTCGGGAGACTGCCATCCGGTCGCTGCAGGCCTCGGGACTCGAGGTGATCGGCATCAAGGACGTGACCCCGGTGCCCCACAACGGCTGTCGCCCCCGCAAGAGAAGGCGGGTGTGAGGGCCGATGGCTAGGTATACCGGGCCCGTCTGCAAGCTCTGTCGTCGCGAGCGAACGAAGCTCTTCCTGAAGGGCACGCGTTGCGAGTCTCAGAAGTGTCCGATCGAGAAGGGCCGTCCCCCGCCCGGCGAGCACGGTCGAGGTCGCGTGCGGGAGAGCGAGTACCTGCTCCAGCTGCGCGAGAAGCAGAAGGCCAAGCGTTTCTACGGCGTGCTGGAGAAGCAGTTCCGCCGCTACTACGCAGAGGCTGCTACCTCCAAGGGGGTCACGGGCGAAGAGCTGATGCGCATCTGCGAGTCGCGGCTCGACAACGTCGTGTACCGAGCGGGTTTCGCGATGAACCGCCCGATGGCGAGGCAGTTGGTCAACCACGGTCATTTCGAAGTGAACGGACGCAAGGTGAACATCCCGTCCTACCGCGTGAAGTCCGGGGACACGGTGACCGTCAAGGCTCGTTCGAAATCGTTGGGCCGCATCGTCGAGAACACCTCGTACGCCGGCGGTCGCGAGATCCCCGAGTGGCTCAGTTCGAACTTCAAGGACATGCAGGTAGAGGTGCGATCTCTGCCGGATCGCAATCAGATCGATGCTCCCGTCCAGGAGCAGTTGATCGTCGAGTACTACTCCAAGTAACCCACAGCAGCAGCGAGAGGAGTTAGATGGATCTGCTTATCGTTCAGCGCCCGCAGATCTCCGAGGAAGAGATCTCCGAGAATCGAAGCAAGTTCACCATCGAGCCACTGGAGCCGGGCTTCGGCTACACGCTTGGGAACTCGCTCCGTCGGACGCTTCTCTCGTCGATCCCGGGTGCGGCGGTCACGGAGATGAAGGTCGACGGGGTCCTTCATGAGTTCTCCACGGTCGAGGGTGTGACCGAGGACGTGACCGATATCGTGCTCAATCTGAAGGAGCTCGTCATCCGCAGCGAGAACGAGGAGGCCACGAACGTCCACCTTCGTGCCTCCGGTCCCGCCGAGGTCAAGGGGAGCGACATCGAGCTGCCCAGCGGTCTCGAGATCCTGAACCCCGAGCATCACATCGCCACGCTCAACGGCAAGGCGACCCTCTCCATGGACCTCACGATCGAGCAGGGTCGTGGCTACCGGGCGGCCGACGGTGCGGCCGGCAAGGACATCGGCCGTATCCCGATCGACGCCCTGTTCTCGCCCGTCAGGCGGGTCACGTACGAAGTCGAACCCACTCGCGTCGAACAGATGACGAACTACGATCGTCTGATCCTCGATGTCGAGACCGATGGCTCGGTTTCGCCGACGGAGGCCGTCTCGGCTGCCGGTTCGACGCTGGTCGAGCTCTTCCAGCTCTTCCAGGGTCTGGGCGAGGGAACGGGGGGACTGGTCCTGGGCCCGGAGCCGGGCGAGGACGAGGTCTCGGGCATCCTGGCCCAACCGATCGAGGATCTCGACCTGACGGTTCGCTCGTACAACTGCCTCAAGCGTGAGGGAGTCACCACGGTCGGCGAGCTAACGCAGAAGTCCGAGGAGGACCTGCTCGAGATCCGCAACTTCGGCCAGAAGTCGATCGACGAGGTGAAGGCGAAGCTCGAGGAGCTCGGCCTCGACCTCAAGCGCAAAGAGTTCTAGGGAACGCCCGGAGGAAGGTGCACGGTCATGCCGCAGCCTAAGAAGGGCTACTCGCTCGGGTCGAGCCCTTCTCATCAGGGACTCATGCTGCGCAACCTCGCGCGCTCGCTGTTCGAGCACGAGAGGTTGAAGACGACCGAGGCCAAGGCCAAGCTCCTGCGTCCTTACGCGGAGAAGTTGATCACCAAGGCGAAACACGGCACCGTCCACCACCGTCGCCAGGCGTTGTCGGAGATCCAGGACCGGGAGTCGGTGCACAAGCTGTTCGCCGAGATCGGGCCGCGCTTCTCCGAGCGCAACGGCGGCTACACGCGCATCGTGAAGCTCGGGACCCGCAACGGTGACGGCGCTCCTATGGCTCTCATCGAACTGCTCGACGGCACCGAGGTCGGCACCACCACGGTCGAGGAGGAGGACGGCACGCGCCGCCGCATCCGTCGGCCGCGACGGCGAACGGCCGAAGGGATGCCCGAGGACAAGCCCACGCGGTCGCGAGCGTCACAGGCGGCGGCCGAGGGCTCGGGCGCGCCGGAGACGGTCGAGGGACCTGAGGGCGAAGAGGCGGAGTCCGCCGCGGTCGCGCAGGCCGCGCGAGAAGCGTCGATCGGAGATACAGCGGAGCAGGTCGAGGGTCAAACCGAGAACGTGCCCGAGGGCGCTCCGCCGATGCGTCGCGAAACCCGATCCGATCAGGAAACGAAACAAGACTGAAGGTCCGGCTCGACCTCGCGTACGACGGCAGCTCGTTCCGCGGTTTCGCACGGCAACCGCAGGTGCCCACCGTTCAGGGAACGCTCGAACTCGCCCTCTCCAAACTCACCGGCCGGGACGTGGTCACGACGGGGGCGGCTCGGACCGATGCCGGCGTCCACGCACTGGGTCAAGTCGTGTCCGTCCCCGACCTTCCCGATCACGCCGATGTCGACGACCTTCGGCGAAGGCTGAACGCGATCTGTGGACCGGCGATGGCGGTCAATGCTGCAAGCGCGGTCTCGGACGATTTCGACGCTCGCTTCAGCGCCCGATCCCGGACGTACGTATATGCGTTGTCGGACGCGCCCGTCCACGATCCCTTCCTGGCGCCCACCGTGCTCTTCCACAACGCCGGCCTCGACGTGGACGCTATGAACGAGGCGGCCGGCCACCTGGCCGGTGCCCATGACTTCGCCGCCTTCGGCCGGGTCGGCGAGGGCAAGACCTCGGTGCGCAACTTGTTCGAGCTGCGCTGCACCCGCGCCGGCCACCTGATCCGGGTGCGGGCTCGGGCCAACGCGTTCATCCAGCAGATGGTCCGGTCGCTGGTCGGAACCCTGATCCAGGTGGGGGAGGACCGCCTCGACCCCAGCGCCATCCCGGGGATCCTCGAGGGCCGGGATCGGGCCGCAGCCGGACCGGTGGCGCCGCCGCACGGGCTCTGCCTGGTGGCGGTCGAGTACGACGAAGGCTGGTCCGCCCCGCCGACTGCAACATGAGTAGCGCGGGGCGCTGGTCCTGTTGTACTCGGCATCGCAGGATCCAGCCCGCCCGCCGACTACAACATCTCGAGCGCGGGGCGCTGGTCCTGTTGCACTCGGCTTCGCAGGATCGCCCGGTTTGCCGGCCCCTCTTGGGGCCGTTATCCTGCGTCTTTCCGTGCGAGCCCGACCTCTGCCCCCGCGCCCCGTGGGGTCCCGGGGTGCGGATAGCTTTATGGCTCGGGCCTAGAGAGGAAACCAGTTGAAGACCCACTCCACCAAACCGAGCGAGATCGAGCGCGACTGGCTGCTCGTCGACGCCGAGGGCGTCGTCCTGGGACGCCTGGCGTCCGAGGTCGCCAAGCGGCTCATGGGCAAGCACAAGCCCAACTACGCCCCCCACCTGGACACGGGCGATCACGTCGTCGTGGTGAACGCCGCCAAGGTCGTCCTCACCGGCAACAAGCTGTTGTCGAAGGAAGCCATCCGCCACTCCGGGTACCCCGGTGGCCTGAAGCGGGTGGCGTACTCGAAGCTGATGGTGGAGAGGCCCGAGAAGGCCATCGAGCGCGCGGTCAGGGGGATGCTGCCGAGCACGAAACTGGGTCGAGCGATGCTCAGGAAGCTGGGGGTCTACGCCGGTCCCCAACATCCGCACACCTCGCAGAAGCCGCAGACGCTCGACGTGAAACAGGTCGCGGCTCCGCATAACCCGGAACAGGCTCACACGATCGAGGAGGTAGTCCAGGGTGGCTGAAGCCCTTACCCGGGGAACGGGTCGTCGCAAGGAGGCCGTGTGCCGCGCTCGGGTCCTGGAGGGCAGTGGCCGCTGGGAGATCAACGGCCGGCCGTTCGAGGACTACTTCCCCAGCGCTACCCACCGCATGCTGATCAACGAGCCCTTCAAACTCACCGAGACCGAGGGCCGTTACGACGTTTTCGCCAAGATCGAAGGTGGCGGCGTCAGCGGCCAGGCCGGCGCGCTGCGGCACGCGATCGCGCGGTCTCTCGTGGAGCTGGATCCCGACTACCGGCCGGCACTCAAGAAGGCCGGTTTCCTAACCCGTGATGCCCGCGAGAAGGAGCGTCGCAAGTACGGTCTAAAGAAGGCCCGCAAGGCGCCGCAGTACTCCAAGCGCTAAGCCCCGTCGAAGGTCACGTTTCGCCGGTGGGCCCGGAGGCCCTACCGGCCTCGGCGGGAGCTCGGCCGAGGGCTCAACCGACGCAGAACTCGTTGCCCTCGGGATCGTGCATCACGACGAAGTAGATCGGGTCCTCCGGATCGTCGTGGCGGGTTCGTCGCTCCACGCTGGCGCCCAGCCCGATCAGCTCGGCGACCTTGGCCTCGACGATCTCCATCCGCCGCTCGAGCGGTAGCGCGTTGTCGCGGCCGGTCGGGTAGAGGTCGAGGTGGAGCCGGTTCTTCCCCGCCTTCGTCTCCGGCACCTCCTGGAACCAGATCGGCGGGCGTAGCCCGGCCGGGTCGAAGAGGCGGTCGTCGAAGGCGGCCTCCGGGCCCAGCCGAGAGAGATAGTGCGCCTGCCAGGTCGTCTCCGGCTCCGTCGGCGGCACCGGCTGATATCCCAGTGCCTGCGCCCAGAACTGCGCCAGCCGGGCGGGGTCATTCGCGTCGATCGTCAGCTGCCAAAACATCATGAGCGGCTAGGACTCGGTCAGCATCCGGCGCAATACCATCTGGAGGACGCCGCCGTGACGGTAGTAGTCGAGCTCCACGTCGGAGTCGATGCGGCATTCGACGTTGAATCGCGTCTCGCCGCCGTCCTCGCTGCGCGCCACGACCTCTAGTTCGGCGTGGGGCTCGAGTCCATCGAGGCCCCCGATGTCGAACGTCTCTCGTCCGGTGAGCCCCAGCGACTCCGCGTTCTCGTTGTTCACGTACTGCAGCGGCAAGATGCCCATCCCGACGAGGTTGCTGCGGTGGATGCGCTCGAAGCTCTCCGCGATCGCCGCGCGCACGCCCTGGAGGTTCGGTCCCTTGGCGGCCCAGTCCCGGGAGCTGCCGGAGCCGTATTCCTTGCCGGCGAGGACGATCAACGGAGTGCCTTCCTCCTGGTAACGCATCGCGGCGTCGAAGACCGACATCTGTTCGCCGGAGGGAACGTGCGTGGTCCAGTTCCCCTCCTTGTCGGCGAGCGAGTTCCGGAGCCGGATGCTGGCGAAGGTGCCGCGCATCATCACCTCGTGGTTGCCACGTCGCGATCCGTAGCTGTTGAAGTCCTGCGGCTGCACGCCGTGCTCCTGCAGGTTCTTGCCGGCCGGTGACGACGGTGGGATGGCGCCGGCGGGGGAGATGTGGTCGGTGGTCACGGAGTCGCCGACCATCACCAGGACGCGGGCTCCCTCGACGTCGGTGACCGGATCGGGTTCGGCGCCGAGGTCCATGAAGAACGGAGGCTCACGGACGTAGGTGGAGTCCGGGTCCCACTCGTAGAGGTTGCCCTCCGGCGACGGGAGCTTGGCCCAGTGCTCGTCGCCGTCGAAGATGCGTCCGTACTCGCTCTCGTAGAACTCCCGCCGAACCGCCTTCATCGATTCCTGGATCTCATCGGGCGAGGGCCAGATATCGTGCAGGTAGACGTCGTTGCCATCGGAGTCCTTGCCCATGGGATCCTTCGTCAGGTCGATGTTGATCTTCCCGACGAGGGAATAGGCGACGACGAGGGGCGGCGAGGCCAGGTAGCTGGCCTTCACCTGGGGGTGGATGCGGCCCTCGAAGTTGCGGTTACCGGAGAGCACCGAAACGACGGCGAGGTCCTTCTCGTCGATCGCGTTCGCTATCGGTTCCGGGAGGGGCCCCGAGTTTCCGATGCAGGTCGTACACCCGAAACCGACGGTGTGGAAGCCCAGCTTCTCCATCGCGGGCACGACCCCCGCCGCCTCGAGGTATCTGGTGACCACGCGTGAGCCCGGCGCGGTTGAGGTCTTCACCCACGGCTTGCGCTCGAGCCCGCGCTCCACGGCCTTCTTGGCCAGGAGGCCGGCGGCGAGCATCACCGATGGGTTGGACGTGTTGGTGCAGCTGGTTATGGCGGCGATGACGACCTCCCCGTCGCGCAGCGTGAATTCGTCGCCGAGCTCGAGCTCGACCTCCGGCTCGGCGTCATCGTGGACGTGGGGACCCGCGCCCAGCGTGCCGCCACCTTCGGACAGCATCCGCCCCATCTGCACCTTGACGCCGTCGTTCGTCTTGTCGGAGTAGACGTCGGTGAAGCTCTTCCACACGTCGGCCAGCGGAGCGCGGTCCTGGGGACGGCGCGGCCCGGCGAGGCTGGGTTCGACGGTGGACAGGTCGAGCTCGAGGCTCTCGCTGAACTCGGGGGCCGGGCTCTCGTCGGTGCGGAACAACGATTGCTCTTTGCAGTAGCGCTCGACGAGATCGATCGTGTCGACCGGCCGCCCGGTGAAGGTCAGATACTCCAAGGAGTTGGCGTCGACCGGGAACAGCGATGCCGTCGCCCCGAACTCGGGCGACATGTTCGAGATCGTGGCCCGGTCGGCGACGGACAGGTTCGAGAGCCCTTCTCCGTAGAACTCCACGAACTTGCCGACGACACCGTGGTTGCGAAGCTTCTCCGTGACGGTCAGCACGAGGTCGGTGGCGGTCACCCCCGGCTGCAGCGCGCCGGTGAAGCGGAAGCCGACGACCTTGGGCGTCACGAGGGGCAGCGGCTGGCCCAACAGCGCGGCCTCGGCCTCGATGCCTCCGACGCCCCAACCCAACACGCCGAGCCCATTGACCATCGGGGTGTGAGAATCGGTTCCGACGAGCGTGTCCGGCATCGCTACCGGGCCCCCGTCCTCGTCGCGCCGGGCGACCACGGTCGCGATGTACTCGAGGTTCACCTGGTGCACGATGCCCATCCCCGGCGGCACGACCCGGAAGCCATTGAAGGCCTGCTGCGCCCACCGCAACAAGGAATAGCGCTCGTGGTTCCGCTCGTACTCGCGCTCGACGTTGAAGTTGTAGGCGTTCGCGGAATTGAACAGGTCGACCTGCACGGAGTGGTCGATGACCAGGTCCACGGGGACGAGGGGATCGACCTTGGAGGGATCCCCACCCTCGCGCTGGATCGCGGAGCGCATCGCCGCGAGGTCCACGACTGCGGGGACGCCGGTGAAGTCCTGCAATATCACCCGCGCGGGCGCGAACGGGAACTCGCGGTCGTCGATCGGCTTCCGTCCCCAGACCGCCAGCCCCGTGATGTCGTCCTCGTTCACGAACCGGCTCCCGGAATACCGGAGGAGGTTCTCGAGCAAGATCTTGACCGTCATCGGGATGCCGTCGAGGTCGGCGAGACCCGAGTCCTGCAACGCTCCGAGCCTGAAGTAGTCGACCTTCCCCGACGACGTCTCCAGCGTGCTGCGGGCGTTCACGGAATCCGAGCCCATGTCCCTCCTGCAGGCGTAGGCGACATCCATCCCATATTAGGGGCCTGCGCCCGGCGCGTAGAGCAGGCGGCGAAGCGCATCGGGCGAGTTGAAGCGAAGCGTGGTGGCAACCGACGCGGGGCCGAACCCGGAGCCGTCCCAGCACCGCACCCGCACCGGTAGATCGCTGCCCACGATGCTCTCGACGAGGGGAGCCACGACGGATGCGACCTTCATGCTTCGAGTACAGCGCGTAGGGCCGGGCGGAGCAAGCCCCCTAGTTGGGTTGCAGCTCGGGACACTCCTCCGCGGATTGCTCGATGACCTCGGGGGGCGCACCCTTGAGCTGCTCGCAGATGTCGGTGGGCTGGTCCCCAGGGGTGCCTCCGCCGGGGCTTCCCATCCCGCCGAACAGCCGGGACAGCTCTTGCGAATCGACGGTGGTTGCATCCTCCGGAGCCTCGACCTCGTCGTCGAACTCTTCGAACGTCAGGCGGAGGGCGGCCTGTTCGACGCCTTCGGGGATGTCGGCCCCCTCGAAGTCGGCGAACTGCAGGAAGTCCAGCTCCATCTGTTGGACGAAGTCGTCGTCGATCCAGAGGTCGAAGACCACATCCTCGTCCGGCAGCTCCGCCGCCGGCGGGAGTCCTGCCGTCATCATCGCGCCGAGCGATCCGGCTATCTCCTGAAAGCCGTCGTAGAAATCCCGGACGTCCAACGTTACGATCAGGTGGTCGCCGGGACCTTCCTTGTCTCCCGCCTCGGCCTTCGCGTTCCGCTCGATCAGGTTGCTGAGTTCGTTGAGGGCCTCTTGCTGCTGTGCGGCCGTCCGATCCATGTCGGCCGCCCCGACGAACTGCTTGCCCAATTCGTCCAAGCCCTCGATCTTCAGCCATTCCCCCTCGACGGCGGGCCGGGCCCAGTCGATCCCCGCGGTCTCGCCGTCGGCGACGAACCGATCCGCGTCGTCGGGGTTCCCCCCGAAGAGCTCCATGATGTCGCGCACGGCGCCTCGGAGATACATCGTCGTGCCGATGAACTTCATCTCCAGGGCGTCATCGATGCCTGCCATGTCTATCGACATCTCTGCCTGCGCCTTCTCCGGATCGGTCTCGTTACGCCCCGTTATCGTGATCGAGGAGTCGAGGACCTTCTGGGCGTCCTCCTCGCTCAGCGATCCCTCCGACATCGCTTGGATCGACCCGGTGTCGGAGCGCACCGACACCGTCATCGTGATGCCCTCGGCCTCCTTGAGCGCGTCGAAGGCGCTCGTCAGGGCCGCCTGTGGGTCCTCCTGCGGGTCGGGACCGCCACCGCCGCATGCGGCGAGACCAAGGGCCAATACGGAAAGGATCAGGACGGAACGGCGCACTCGAACCCCCAGCGGTTAGTTGGCAACTACTCCCATCGTAGGTGAACCCCGGGCGTTAGTTAAGGCAGATCGGCTACCGCCGCGGCCAGGTCCTTGCGGATGCCGGTGAAGAAGGGGATCTCCAGCTTGGTGTAGCGCCGGGCCTCGGTCGCTCGCAGGCTCCGTAAGAGGTCGACTATGCGGCCCAGTTCGTCCGCTTCGAAGGTGAGGATCCACTCGAAGTCGCCCAGGCCGAACGCGCTGGTGGTATTGGGCTGAACGTCGTCGAACTCGCGGCCCGCCATCCCGTGCTCGCGCAGCAAGGCGCTGCGCTCTTCCGCCGGCAGCAGGTACCAATCCGTCGTCCGGACGTACGGATACACGCAGATGTAATGAAGCGGTGGTTTGCCCTGGATGAACGCAGGAGCGTGATCGCGGGTGAACTCGGCGGGACGCGTCACGGCGACGAAGTTCTCGCGCGGCTTCAGGGCGCGACCGAGAGCCGTGTGACGAAGCTCGACGAAGAGCTCTTGGAGATGATCGGGTGACTGCGAGATCCACCAGAACATCAGATCGGCATCGGCGCGGAACCCGGCGATCGAATAGGCGCCGCGCGTCTCGACCCGGTCCGACCAGCGATCGAGCAGGTCGGCTGCCTCCTTCACGGCCAGCTCCCGATCGCTCTCGGTGAGGGCTCCCGGGATCCCCTGGAAGACGGCGAAACTGACGAAGACCTCTTCTCTGCCGCTCATCGGACCAACCCTAACGGGCCTGGGTGACCACCTCGGCCGCCACCGCTCCCGCCGCCGCCGTGGCCTGGCGGACGCAATCCGGCAAACCCGAGCCCCGCAACCAGGCCCCGGCGACGCGAACCCTGGGGTGGATCGCGAGGGAACGTTCGATGGCTTCGACCGTGCCCAGGTGTCCGACGCGGTAGATCGGCAGGCCACCCGACCAGCGGATGCCCTGGCGACCCGTCGGCTCGGGTAATCCACCCAGGGCCTCGGAGAGATCCGCGTGGAGGAGGTCCATCAGCTCGTCGTGATCGTCCGGGAGTGCGTCAGCGGCCGCCCGGCCGGCGAAGCACCTCACGATGGTCGTGTCGGCAGGGGCGGCGTGCGGCCATTTGGACGAGTACCACGTGGCCCCGGTCAGGGTTCTCCGACGCGCGCTCGGGACCAGCAGGCCGCTCCCCTTCGGGAGTTGCAGCGGCCCTTCGTAGGAGAAGGTCGCGATCGCCACGTCGGCAGCCTCCAGCCGGCGGATGGAGCCCGCGGCCTCCTCCGACAGGGGCGCGAGGACCACGGCCGCCATCCGTGCCGGCGTCGTGACGACGACGCCGGACGCCTCGACGTCCCCCACGCTCGTCTCCACGACGTAATCGTCGCCTTGCTGCCGGACCGCGTGCGCGGCGACGTGGGTCCGCGTGGTGAACCGCGGCAGCGCGCTGCTCAAAGCATCTACGAGCCGTTGCATCCCTCCCTGCAAACCGTAGAAGGGGGGCGCCCCTCGGGCTCCACCCGAACGACGTCCCCCTCGGAGCGCCTTCGTCAGTCGCCGGCCCTTCTCCAGTGCCGACCAGGCCTCGGGGAGGGCCGCCCGCGTGCTGACCTCGTAGGGATCGCCGGCGCGCGTTCCCGCGAGGATCGGGTCCACCATGCGCTCGAGCACCTGCCGGCCGAACCGGCGCTTCACCACGTGTCCGACGGAGACGTCGGTGGCATGGCGCGTCTCCGGCAAGAAGGCTCCGACGCGGGCGCGCAGGGCGCCCGCCCGGCTCAGGATCTGGGAGCGGCGCGCCGCTCCGATGTCGAGGGGGATGCCGAAGTACGTGGACATGGGCAGTGGGCGCAGGCCCTCATCGAGCCATACCTGCGCGCCGAAACCCGACGGCGCGATGAGCTCATCGGCCAGCCTCAGGTCGGCACACAACTCCAGCAGCATCGGGTCGTTGCCCAGGAACGAATCGGGCCCCATCTCGACGCGCGTTCCCGCGAAGTCGGTGGTCAGGATCTTCCCGCCGAGGCGATCGGAGGCCTCGACCAGGGTGACGTCGACCCGCGCCTCGTGAAGGCGGCGAGCCGCAACCAGCCCGGTGATGCCGCCTCCCACGACGACGACGGGATGGGTCATGCGGAGCGAGCGAGCCCTCTTGCGACGATCCCGGCGAGGACGTCCAGGAACTCGGGGTCGTCGTTGGGCATCGCGATGCGTTCCAGGGCGAGCCCCAGATCGTCGGCGCGCTGCCTCGCCTCGATGTCGACGTCGTAGAGGACCTCCAGGTGATCCGCGACGAAACCGACCGGAGCCAAGACGAGGCCGGGCTCCCCGGCCGCCGCGGCCTCCTCGACGACCTCCACGATGTCGGGGCCGAGCCACGCCTCCCCCGTCCGCCCTGCGCTCTGCCACGCGATCTGCCATCGTGAGACGCCGGCCTCGGCGGCGACGACCTCGGCGGTCTCACGCAGTTGATCCGGATACGGATCCTTCTTCTGGAGTATGCGTTCGGGGAGACTGTGGGCTGAGAAGACGACGAGAGGCTCGTCGACGCCCAACCGCTCGATCGCCTCCTTCAGGCTCCTGGCGGTCCAGCTGATGAATCCGGGCTCGACGTGCCAGCTCGTCACCATCTCGAACGTCCCCGTCCAGCCGATCTGTTCGGCCGCGATCCGGGCTCTCCGCTCGTAATCCCCGATGCTCATCGCGGAGAAGTGTGGTGCGAGGACGAAACCCACCGCTCGCTCGACCTCGTCGTCATGCATATGGCGGATGGCGTCGGCGACGAACGGCGGCGAGTGCTTCTGGCCCAGGTACACCTTGACCCCGCCGAGCCGGTCCTCGATGCCACGAGCCTGGGCCACCGTCGTCTCGTACAGAGGCGATCCTCCGATGGCTCGGTAGCGTTCGGTCAGCTCGGCGAGAGCTTCCGGCGACGGCGGCCGGCCGTGGCGGATGTCGGTGTAGTAGCGCTCGACGTCGTCGAGGCCGCGCGCCGTCCCGTAGGCCATGACCACGACGCCATCACTCGTCATCGGGGCTCCAAGCGTGGACGACGTCGACCAATCGAGCGAGCGCTTCGGCATCGGTCTCCGGCAGGACGCCGTGGCCGAGGTTGAAGATGTGTCCCCCGCCTCCACCCCGACGCAGTACGTCGCGAGCTCTCTCTTCCATGACGTGGGCCGGACCCAGGCAGGCGGCCGGGTCCAGGTTCCCCTGAAGGGCGACGCCGCCCTCGGTCCTGCGCCGGGCCACGTCCAACGGCGTTCGCCAGTCGACGCCCAGCACGTCGCATCCGGAGTTGGCCATCGCCGAGAGCAGTTCGCCGGTGCCGACTCCGAAGTAGATGCGCGGGACATTGAGGTCGCCCAACCCGTTCAGGATCCGTTCGACGGAGGGGAGTGCGTAGGTGACGAAGTCATCGGGGCTCAGCGCGCCCACCCAGCTGTCGAACAGCTGGATCGCGCCGGCGCCCGCCTCGACCTGTGCTCGCAGGTACGACAGCGTGATGTCGGCGAGCCGCTCCATGAGGCGGTGCCACAGGTGGGTCTCCGAGTACATCAGAGCCTTGGTCCTCGTATGTTGACGCGACGGCCCGCCTTCGATCAGGTAGCTGGCCAGGGTGAAGGGCGCGCCGGCGAATCCGATCAGCGGGACGGCGAGATCGTCGGCCAGAGCCTCGATCGCCTCGAGCACGAAGGGCACGTCCGCGCTCGGCTCGAGCGGTCGTAGCCGATCCAGGTCTCGCTCCCTGCGGATGGGTCGGTCGATGACGGGACCCTTGCCTTCGACGATGTCGAGCCCGATGCCCACGCCCTGGAGAGGGACGACGATGTCCGAGAACAGGATCGCCGCGTCCACGCCGTAGCGGCGGACCGGTTGGAGGGTCACCTCGACGATGAGGTCCGGAGTCCGGCACAAGTCCAGCATGCTGTGTTCGCCGCGCAGAGCGCGGTACTCCGGCAGGCTCCGGCCCGCTTGGCGCATGAACCACACCGGGACGTGGTCCGTGTCCTGCTGGAAACACGCCCGCAGGAATCGGTAGCGGGCGTCGACGCTGGTAGCGATGGCGACCTCCTGCCCCGCATCCTACGGGGGCCGGGACTCCGGTCGGCTAGGACCGGACGGTCCTGAGTCCCAACGCGTCGAGCTCCAGCGCGGCGAGAGGCTCGTAGTTACCGGACGCGTACGCTCCCGCCGGATCGGGCGCCGCGCTGCGGAGCTCGTTGAGCGTTCGCCGAGCGATCGCGCGCAAAGCGAAGAGGTGCAGATCCTCCGCGTCGAGTCGGATCCGGTTCGCCGCGGAAGCCTCGGCTATCCACCTGATGCGAGGCGGGAGCCACACGATGAGCACGAGGATGATCGGTATGAGCGCCAGCAGCACGCCGAGCCACAAGGCAAGCGCGTGCACCGCGTCCTGCTGGCTCTGGCCGGCGTCCCTCAAGAACCCTCCCGCGTCGGACAGACGATCGAACGCCGAGGCCAGATCGTCTCCCACCAGCGGCACGTCCGAGACGTCTCCCGAGACGTTGGCCGCTCCGTCTGCCACGCGCCGTCCGGCTCGCTCCACCGACCGCCCGGGACCGGCGAGCTTGTCAACCAAGCCGTGCACGATCACCCCCACGCGCACCCAGACGATGACCCAGAGGGCGATGAAGATGTCGTTCAGGACCTGCTGCGTGCGGTGTCGAGGCACCTCTGCGTAGAGCTTCATGGGATCCTCTCTCTAGGCCGGAAGCTCATAGTTTCCCGCCGCCGTGCGAGAGGCAGCGCGTCGAGGTGGATGAGCTGGAGTTTCCTCAGATGGCGCCACCTGTCGCAAGCTGCGGCGTTCAGTCCCCAGTCGCTCCGTCGATCTGCTCGGCAAGACGTCCGTACGTGTCACGGGTGTCGTTGTCTCCGGGTGGTACCGATCCAGTTATCCGTTCTCCCGTGCTACATCGCCGAGCACAAGTCCCATCTCGACGACGTCCCAGAGTTCGCCGGTCTTCCTCCGGTAGTGAGCGCGTCGATAACCCTCACGCTCGAAGCCGAATTTCTCGTACAGTCGGATGGCCGCCTCGTTGTGCGGCCACACCTGCAGGATCATCTTGTGCGCCCGCGCTCTCTCCGCCCAGTCGATGCATGCTTGGAGCAGTTGGCTTCCTATCCCTTCCCGTCGATGCCTTCGTTCGACGAGCATCCCGAGATCTACCAGCCCACGATCGTTCTGCACGCCTGCCGATGCGACGATGCCCTTCGTCGTCGCTGCGACGAACATGCAACCCGCATCACTGTCGAAGTACGTCGTCTTCCAACGCGATGCTCGGGCCTCACGGGCTATCGGGACTTCCGTGCCGATCCAACGGCCTTCTGCGGCCACGCTCTCCCAGAGGTCGAGGAGGGTCGGGATGTCTTCTGCAGTTGCCGCTCTCACCTGGAACCACGGGCTCTCCACAGACTCCACGTCTTGATCTAAGCAGACCCCATCGCCTTCCCGCTCGCGGTATCGCAGCCACGGGGACCGGCATCGCTCGGTGAGACGCCTCGTTCCGAGGGGGCTCGAAGTTTCCCGCCGACCTGGCAAGATGCAGCCCATGACACGGCTGTTCGGCACCGACGGGGTCCGAGGCGTAGCCAACCAGGACCTCACCCCCGACCTCGCCCTGGCGCTGGGACGCGCCGCCGGCGAGGTGCTCGCACCCAACGGTGAAGGGGTCGTGGTGGGCCGCGACACGAGGATCTCGGGGCCGATGCTCGAGGGAGCGCTCGCCGCGGGCCTTTCGTCGGCGGGGGCCGGCGTCCGTCTCGCCGGCGTGATCCCCACACCCGCCGTCGCGTTCCTCACGATCCACGAGGGAGCGGCGGCCGGAGCGATGATCTCCGCTTCGCACAACCCCGTTCCCGACAACGGGATCAAGTTCTTCTCGCCCGACGGCATGAAACTATCGGAGGGACTCGAGGATCGGATCGAGGCTGCGATGGAACGGGGGCCGTCCGAGCTCCCGACCGGCCTCTACGTCGGCGCGACGGAGTGGATCGAAGAAGCACACGATCGCTACGTCGGTCATCTCCTCGCAACGTTGCCCGAGCGCCTGATCGGCTTGCGCATCGTCCTCGACTGCGCGTTCGGCTCGGCCTGGAAGGTGGGTCCAAGGGCCTTCCGAGAGGCGGGAGCGGACGTCGTCGCGATCAACGCGGAGCCGGATGGGGCCCGGATCAACGTCGACTGCGGCTCGACTTCTCTGGACGGGCTCGCGAAGCGAGTGCTCGAAGAGGGAGCGGATCTCGGGCTGGGTTTCGACGGCGACGCGGACAGGGTCCTGGCAGTGGACGAGCGGGGAGCGGTCCTCGACGGCGATCGGATCCTGACGGTGCTTGCGCAGGGTCTCCACGAGGCCGGTCAGCTCAAGGAGGACGTCGTGGTCGCCACCGTCATGTCGAACCTCGGATTCCTGCGGGCGATGCGCGATCGGGGCATCGACGTCGTAACCGCGCCGGTGGGAGACAAGTACGTCGTCGAGGAGATGGTCGCTCGGGGAGCGGTCCTCGGCGGCGAGCAGTCGGGTCACGTGATCCTGGCGGAGCACTCGTCCACCGGGGACGGGATCCTCACCGGGCTCCAGCTGGCGGCGTTCCTGGTCGCGTCCGACCGCCCTCTCTCGGAGATCTCGCGCGGGTGGCAGACCTTCCCCCAGGTCCTCGTCAATGTGCCGGTCGAAGGCCGGGTCCAGCTCGAGGGCGCCGAGCCGCTGTGGGCCGAGGTCAGGGCCGTGGAGGCCGAGTTGGGCGATGACGGCCGGGTGCTCCTGCGGGCGTCGGGAACCGAGCCGGTCGTGAGGGTGATGGTCGAGGCCGAGAGCGAGGGCCGGGCCCGGGCCGCCGCCGAACGCCTGGCCGGGGCCGTCGCCGTCCACCTGGATAAGCCCTGACCGAACCCCGAAGCTCGCCGACTGCGAATGGCTACTGGGCGCCTCATTTCGCACTCGGGGCGGCTGGGAGTTACTGGAAAGTATTGACCCGGCGAGGGCCATCGTGGCTATCCTTTTAGCCCCCGAGAGGGAAGCACGCAGGATCGGATCTAGCGCCAGGGCTCGCTGGAGGAGCGAGTCGACGAGGTAGGGGATCTCGGAAGGGCCCGGCAGCACGCCGGCCCGACTCGGCGGGTGACCCTCGGCCGGCCACGGTCGTGACGGTGCCGACAAACCCCGGGAGCGATCCCGGGTCACAAACCGGCATCGAGGTGGCCTCTCGGAGGAGCAAGGCGTGGCCTATCGCGCCCCATCGCCGGGCGCGCCGAAGAGAGAGGGGGCGAACCATGTGCGGCATCGTCGGTTACGTCGGCGGAGACGACGCCCTCCCCGTCCTGTTGGATGGGATGAGGAAGCTCGAGTACCGCGGTTACGACTCCGCCGGCGTCGCGCTGGTGAAGGACGGCCGGGTCGAGCTCGCGAAGAAGGCAGGTCACCTGTCCGAGCTCGAAGGTGAGCTCCAACACCTCACTCTGGACGGCAGCCTGGGGATCGGCCATACCCGCTGGGCGACGCACGGCGCTCCCAACGACATCAACGCTCATCCCCACCTGGACTGTGGCGGGAGGTTGGCGGTCGTACACAACGGGATCATCGAGAATCACGACGGCATCAGGGACGAACTCGTCGCGGCCGGTCACGCGTTCCGATCGGAGACGGATACGGAGGTCGCAGCTCACCTGATCGAGTCGATCCTCGAACGCGACGGATGCTCCTTGCTGGAAGCGGTTCGGCGATCGATCTCGGTCCTCCAGGGCGCGTTCGCGCTCGTCGTCATCTCCGTGGACGAGCCGGATCGCCTCATCGTGGCGCGCCAGGAATCGCCGGTCATCATCGGCGTCTCCGAGGAAGTGGGCCTCGTCGCGTCGGGCATCCCGGCGCTCCTTCCTTTCACGCGCGACATCGTCCCGCTGGAGAACGGTCAGATCGCTCAGATCACGCCCGGCGGCTACGAGGTCTTCGATCTGAAGGGCGCCGCTGTCGAGCCTCCGGTGGTCCACGTCGAATGGGACATGGAGGCGGCCGAGAAGGGCGGCTACGAAGACTTCATGTTGAAGGAGATCTTCGAGCAGCCCGAGGTGGTGCAGAACACGATCCTCGGGCGTGTCGATCCGAGCGGTCGTATCGTCCTCGACGACGTCCACTGGTCGGCCGACACGCTTGGCAAGATCAACAAGATCGTGGTCGTCGCGTGCGGTACCTCGTATCACGCCGGCATGGCCTCCAAGCACGCGATCGAGCATTGGACGCGGCTCCCCGTCGAACTCGATCTGGCATCCGAGTTCCGGTACCGGGATCCCGTCCTCGATGAGCACTCGCTGGTCATCGGCATCGCTCAGTCGGGAGAAACCGCAGACACTCTGGCCGCCGTCCGGTTCGCGAAGGAGATGGGTTCTCCGGTCGTGGCCGTAACCAACGTCGTCGGCTCGTCGATCACTCGAGATGCCGATGCCGTTCTGTTCACTCATGCGGGGCCCGAGATCGGGGTCGCCGCCACGAAGACCTTCCTGGCGCAGCTCGTGGCTTTGAACCTGTTGTCGCTGTACCTCGCACAGGAGCGCGGCTCGATGGAGCCGGAGAAGATCGCCGAAACGATCGTGGCCATGAACCGCCTTCCGGATCAGGTGGAAGAGGTCCTCTCGATCCAGGGTGAGGTTCACCGAGCGGCCAAACGCTACGCCGATGCCAAGGACTTCATCTTCATGGGTCGGGGCGTCGGATACGCGGTGGCGATGGAGGGTGCTCTCAAGCTCAAGGAGATCTCTTACATCCACGCCGAGGGCTACGCGGCCGGCGAGCTCAAGCACGGCGCCATCGCCCTCATCGAGGAAGGCGTCCCGGTCGTGGCGCTGCTGACGGGCCGGGCCCTCTACGACAAGATGCTCGCCAACGTGGAGGAGGTCCGGGCGCGGGGAGCTCAGACGATCGTCCTGGCGCACCAGGGCGACGAGCGCGCTCGACTTCTGGCCAACGAGCTCTTCGAGATCCCGGAGACGAAGCCCCTGTTGTCGCCGATCCTGGACTCCGTGCCTCTGCAGCTCTTCGCCTATTTCGTTGCGAAGGAACGCGGCCTGTCCCCGGACAAGCCCCGAAACCTCGCCAAGAGCGTCACGGTCGAATAGGCCGTGAAGCCGCTCCTGACCCCAGAGCAGATGGCTCGGGCCGATAAGGCGACCATCGACGCCGGAACGACCGCGGAGGTGCTGATGGACCGCGCCGGTCGAGCCGTAGCGCGAGCTGCCATCAGGCTGATGGGTGGACGGTACGGGAAGCGTGCACTGGTGGTCTGCGGTAAGGGCAACAACGGCGGCGACGGCTTCGTCGCGGCCCGCGTGCTGCGGGCCGAAGGCGTCGGCGTCGATTGCGTGGTGATGTTCGATCCGGCTGAAGCCGGGGGAGCTGCGGCCCACCATCTCGACCTGATGCGTCGCGCGGGTGTCCACCCGGATAGATTCGAGCTGGGCAAATGGGAGCCTCGGTACGGCTACGACGTGGCCGTCGATGCCATCTTCGGCACCGGTTTCCAAGGAACCGTGGAAGAGGGCTCGGACATCGCCCATGTGTTCGAGATCCTCGACTACCTGCCGGTGGTCGCGGCGGACATACCTTCGGGGGTCGATGGCACGACGGGTGCCGTTCGCGGTGAGGCCGTTCGAGCAGACGTGACCGTTGCGATGCAGGCACAGAAGACCGGCACCGCGCTGGCTCCCGGTTCCGACCGGGCGGGGCACGTCGAGGTCGTCGACATCGGCGTCGACCTGTCCGACGTGACGGCGGCGAGCGCTTCGTTGGTGGAGGCGTCGGATGTCGCGCGTTGGTTGCCTCACCGCGAGCCATCGGCACACAAGAAGAGCGCTGGGTGGGTGGTCGTGCTGGCCGGCTCCGAAGCCATGCGCGGAGCTGCCCTGCTGACCTGTCGAGGCGCGATGCGGATGGGCGCGGGCTACGTAACGCTCGCGACGACGCCGTCGGTCCGGGACGCGGCCACGTCGGTCCTGCCCGAGCTGCTGTGTGAACGGGCCTCGGATGAGGATGTTCTGGGGCCGGAGGCGCTCGACCGTATCGGTGACCTCCTGGATCGGGCAGACGCGTTGGCGATCGGTCCGGGTCTCGGCCGGGGAGAAGCGCAGTCGCGGCTGATCGAGCGGGTGATGAGAGAGGTCGACCTTCCACTCGTCGTGGATGCCGACGCGCTCAACGCGCTCGAAGGCAGGAGCGATCTGATCGGCGAACGCGGCCGGCGCCGGTACCCGGGTGATGGACGGGGTGCCTCCCTCGCCGGCGTCACGGTGCTGACGCCGCATCCCGCCGAGTTGGCGCGATTGCTCGGGACGACCTCGCAGGAGGTAGTCGGGGATCGTTTGTCCGCCGCCGTCGCAGCCGCGCGCATGGGGGCCGTGGTCGTGGCAAAGGGACATCGATCGATCGTCGTGGACCACGGTGACGCCGAGGCGTCGATCGTCCCCGTGGGAGGTCCCGAGCTCGCGACGGCGGGCACCGGCGACGTCCTGACGGGGGCGATAGCCGCCCGGCTGGCCGCCGGTACCTGGGGCACCGGAGCCGCCCTGGTCGCTACCTACGTGCACGGCGTGGCGGGAGAGCTGGCCGCCGGGACGCACGGCGGGGAGGGCGTTCTCGCCGGCGACGTGGCGGAGGCCCTTCCCGTGGCGGTCGAGCGGCTGCGGGCGGGGCTAACCTCGGAGCGATGAGCTTCACGAAGGACGAGATCGCCGCCCGGGGGCACCCGGTCTGGGCCGAGGTCGACCTCGGAGCGATCCGTCACAACATCCGGTCCCTGGCCGCCCTGGCCCCCGGAGCCGAGGTCATGGGCGTTGTAAAGGGATATGCGTACGGTCATGGGAACCCGGAGTCGGCGCGCGCCATGCTGCAGGCGGGTGCGACCCGATTGGGCGTCGCGCGGGTAGCGGAAGCCATCCATCTGCGCGAGTCCGGGATCGAAGCCCCAATCCACGTGTTCACGGAGCCGCCTCCGGACGCGGCTCGCACCATGGTCGCCCTGGACCTGACGCCGGCCGTCTACACGGAGCGCTTCGCCCGGTCGCTGTCGGCCGCAGCAACGGAGGCCGGTACCGCCGTCGGCATCCACCTGAAGCTCGACACGGGGATGAACCGTGTCGGCCTCTTATCCGACGATGTGGCCGATGCTCTCCGTCTGTTGCGCGACCTTCCCGGCATAGAGATCGAGGGTGCATGGAGTCACCTGGCGGTCGCGGACGTCCCCGATCATCCGTTCACACGCAAACAGCTTGAGCTCTTCGAGGACCTGACGGGTCAGATCACGGCGAGCGGCATCGATCTCCGTTACCGGCACCTCGCCAATTCGGCAGCGGCGTTGTCCCTGCCGGCGGCCCACTTCGATATCGTGCGCTGCGGCATCGCGTCCTACGGTTTGTGGCCGGGCCCCCAACTGCGCGGCTCGGCCGATCTCCGCCCGGCTCTGCAGCTGAAGGCGCGCGCGAATCTAGTGAAGAACGTCCCGGCCGGGGCGGCGTTGTCCTACGGCCTCAAGTACGAGCTCGAACGACCCGGTAACGTCATCACGATCCCGGCCGGTTACGCGGACGGTTATCCCCGGCCGCTGTCGGGCAAGGCCGACATCATCATCGACGGCGAGCGCCATCGCGTTTCCGGCACCGTGTGCATGGACCAGTTCATGGTCGATGTCGGTGAGAAGCGGTTCGAGCCCGGCGCCGTGGTGACGCTCCTCGGAAGCGACGGCGGTGAGGAGGTGTCTGCCGAGGAGCTTGCCGAGCAGATCGGAACGATCAACTACGAGATCACGACGCGGATACCTTCGCGTGTGCCACGCATCTATCTCCACGAGGACGATGGCTAGCAAACGAGGGATCACCGCGCTGGTCGGCGCCGCGGTAGGCGTCGGCGCCAGCGCGGTAGCACAGCGTGTAGCTCTGAATCGCCGGCGTAAACACGATCCGGAAGCTGAAGAACGTTTCGGCACCCGTCGTGGGGTGCGTGCGCAGCGTATCCGCCTCGACGACGGCGCGCAGGTCTTCGTCGAAGAGGTCGGCCCCGAGTCCCCGAAGGGCGCGATCTTCGTACACGGGAGTGCGCTGCGCACGGACACCTGGCACTACCAGTTCGAAGGGCTGGGTGACCACCGTCTGGTGTTCTGCGACCTGCGCGGACACGGGCTGTCAGGACCGACGGGCGACAAGGACTACACGATGGAGACCCTGACCGGCGACCTCGTCGCCGTGATGGATGAAGTCGGCCTGGAGGAGGCCGTTGTCGTGGGCCACTCCGTCGGCGGCATGATCGCCCTGGAGATCGCGAAGCGTTACCCGGAGAGGCTGGGCAACCAGATCCGAGGTCTGGTCCTGGCGAACACGACCTACGGCCCCATCACCGAGACGTTGATCGGCGGCGGGACGGGGCTCGCCCGGATCGAGCGCGTCACGCGCCGGCCTTTCGATGCTCTCAAGTCACAGCATGCGCGGATAGAGGCCCTGCGGAAGTTGATGAAACCGTCCGACGCGATGTTCTGGATCGTCGCTCTGACGTCGTTCGGGAAGGATGCTTCGGCTAAGCAGATCGATTTCGTCTACGACATGATCTCCGAGACGCCGATCGAGGTCGTGTTCGACCTGGTCCGCTCGTACCGCGACTTCGACATGACCGATCATCTCGACATGGTCACCGTCCCCACCCTGGTCCTGGGCGGATCGGAGGATAGGTTGACGTCCGTTCGGGCCTCGGCGTACCTCGGTGAACATCTGCCGAAGGCCGAGCTCCACTTGTTCGAAGGATCCGGCCACATGTGCATGCTCGAACGGCACGAAGAGTTCAACCGCCTCGTCGAACGGTTCCTGGACGACGTCCTCGGAAGGAACGGGGGGAGATGAAGGATCAGAGGGTCGAGAAGGTAGCCGACGTTCTGGTCGACTATTCGATGCAGGTCAAAGAGAACGACCTGGTCGTCATCCGGGGCCCGTACGTAGCCGAGCCGTTGATGCTGGCTCTCTACGAGCGATGTCTCAAGCGCGGAGCGCAACCGATGCTGCGAGCATCTCTCCCTGAAGCCCCCTCGTACTTCTACCGCTTCGCGCAGAAGCACCAATTGGAATACGTCTCGGAGCCGGACCGGTGGATCACCGAGAACGCCGATGTCGTTTTCTCGATCATCAGTGACACCAACACCCGCCAGTTATCGAAGGTGAACCCTGAGAAACAGGTGACGGCGGCGAGGGCCCGCCGGCCCTTGATGGAGAGGTCGATGGAGCGCGCGGCGGCCGGGGAGTACCGGTGGAACGTCACGCTGTTCCCCACCGAGGCCCACGCTATGGACGCTGAGATGAGCCTGTCGGAGTTCGAAGACTTCTATTACGCCGCTTGCATGGTGCATGCCGACGATCCGATCGGCGAATGGCGGAAGATGGCCGAACGTCACCAGCGTCTGGTCGAGTGGATCACGGGTCGCAACGAGATCCATATCGAGGGCGAGGGAACGGACCTGCTCCTCGAGGTCGGCGGTCGGACCTTCATCCCCGCGTCCGGCCGGGAGAACTTCCCCGACGGTGAGATCTTCACCGGTCCCCGCGAGGACAAGACACGGGGCCACGTCACGTTCAGCTACCCGGCGATCTACGGTGGCCAGGTCGTCGAGGGGGTCCGGCTGGAGTTCGAGAGCGGCCGGGTCGTCGACGCCCGGGCCGCGAAGAACGAAGCGTTCCTCATCAAGAAGCTCGACACCGATCCGGGAGCTCGCGTGCTGGGTGAGCTGGGCATCGGCACCAATTACGGCATCGAGGAGTTCTCGGGCGAGATCCTGATGGACGAGAAGATCGGCGGCACCGTTCACCTGGCGGTCGGAGCGGCCTATCCGGAGACCGGGGGGGAGAACAAGTCCGCCGTGCACTGGGACATGGTCTGCGATCTGCGCCGCGGGGGCCGGATCAGCGTCGACGGTGATCGGCTGATGGAGGACGGCAAGCTGCTCGTCTAGTCGCGTTGACCTGCTTGGATGGCCCTCGTACCCTCGCGCCATGACCTTCCCCGCGGGCATCGACATAGACCAGATCAGGGCAGTCGCTCTGGGATGTACCAGGTGTCGTCTGGCCGAGGGGCGCACCCAGGTCGTATGGGCGGACGGCAACCTCGAGTCGGACCTGCTCTTCATCGGCGAGGCGCCCGGGTTCCACGAGGACAAACAGGGGAAGCCCTTCGTCGGTGCCGCGGGACAGTTGCTCGACAAGTTGCTGGCTGAGATCGGTCTCGATCGCACCAAGTCGGCGATAGTCAACGTGATCAAGTGCCGGCCCCCGGGGAACCGGGACCCGCTCCCGGACGAGTTGGAGACATGCAAGCCGTACCTCGATGCCCAGCTGTCCCATATGCGACCGACGGTGATCGTCACGCTCGGGAACTTCGCGACGCGCTACATCCTCGAAGAGCAGATCGGTATCACGAAGGCGCGCGGTCGCCGCTACGACCGCCGCGGCGCGGTCGTCATCCCGACGTTCCACCCCGCGGCCGCGTTGCGCGGGGGCCGGTTCGGAGGCATGACCCCGATCGATGCCATCCGTCAGGACCTCCAGCTGGTCCGCCACGTCCTCGACGAACGCTCCCGAGCGGCCGCGGCGGCTACGGCTCCGGGCCATACCGAGACGGCCGAGGCGGGCTCTTCGGAACAGCTCGGGCTGTTCTGATGCACAAGGCGCTGGCCCTGACGACCCTCTCCCCGGAGGAGACCCGGATCGTCGGTGCCGCGCTGGCGCCGACGTTGCTCCCGGGAGACGTGGTCAGCCTCAGCGGGGATCTGGGCGCGGGGAAGACCGCGTTCGTGCAGGGTCTCGCCGCCGCGATGGGCGTCACCCGGCAGGTCACGAGTCCGACCTTCACGATCGTCCACGAGTACGAGGGTCGCTATCCGATCGTCCATCTCGACGTTTACCGGCTGGATTTTTTCCAGGAGGTGCTGGATCTGGGTTTCGAGGAGTACATGGACGGGGGATCGATCGTGCTCGTCGAGTGGGGGGAAGCCATAGCCCCGCTGTTGCCCAGCCGGCACCTCGAGGTGTTCATCCTGGGATCGACTGATCCCGAGGAGGTCGAGGAACGCCGGTTCTTCTTCAACCCGAAGAGCGATGACTGGGTCCTCAAGCTGGAGGCGATGCGGACCACGGCGGAGGCCCTCCTGGACGCCGCCTCCCCCAACCAATCCACCGGGGAGAGGTTCGGGTACGCGCCGCTCCCGCGGTCACGCGAGCATAGAGGGCCCCGAGCGGCCGAGGAGGAATAGTGCTCGTCCTTGGGATCGAGACATCCACTCCGCAATCCAGCGTGGCCATCGGCTCCGAGCAAGGGGTCGTCGCCAGCGCGCTCGTGTCGCGGGGCGCCAGCTACAACGAGTTCCTCCTGCCGGCCATGCGCTTCTGCCTGGACCAGAGCGGCATCGGCTTCCGGAACGTCGGCGCCGTGTCGGTCAGTCTCGGCCCCGGTCTCCATTCGGGCATGAGGATCGGGGTGGCAACCGCCAAGGCCCTCTCGCAGGCCCTGAGCGTGCCGATCGTAGGGATGGCCAGTCTCGACATCCTGGCCTACGATGTCCGCTACTCCTCGAGGCTCATCTGCACGTGCCTCGACGCCAAGCGCGGCGAGGTCTTCTACGCGTTCTACCGACCCTCGCCGGGCGGCATCCAACGCATCACGGATTACAGGGTGGAGAAGCCCTACCAGCTCGCGACGGCCATCCAGTCGCGACCGGAGGAGGTGCTGCTGGTCGGCAACGGCGCCCTCCTCTATCGGGATGAGTTCGAGGACCTCGGGCCACGGGTGGAGATCGGAACGATGAGTCATGCGTTCCCCCATGCCGGGTCCATCGTGGAACTGGCGTTACCGCGGATCTTCCGGGAGGATTTCGACTCGGTATACGACCTCGAACCGCTGTACCTGCGTCGCTCCGCGCGCCGCATCCAGTGGGAACGGATCCAGGGGAGCCGTTCGGCATGAAGGACGCGCCATGGCTCTAGCCCGCCAACCGGACGACCGCGCGATCCTGCGTGACCTGGAGTTCACGCGGATGCGCAGGCGCCATCTGCGCAAGGTCCTGGCCATAGAAGCGCGTGTCTACCCGCGGCCGTGGAGCGCCTCGCTGTTCTTGTCGGAATTGTCTCAGAAGGCGACCCGCTCGTACGTAGTCGCGAAGCATTCAGGAGAGGTCGTCGGATACATCGGCATGATGTATGCGGCCGACGAGGCGCACGTTACGAATATCGCCGTGGACCCCAACTTCCACGGCTACAAGATAGGAACCCGCATGCTCCACGCGGCGATCATCGAAGCGCTGGCGCGCGGTTCGCGCACCCTCTCACTGGAAGTCCGGGTGTCCAACCAGGTCGCTCAGGCGATGTACGACAAGTTCGGGTTCCAGATCGTCGGTCGACGCAAGGGCTACTACATCGAAACCAACGAAGATGCGTTCGTGATGATGGTCCACGACGCGTTGTCCACCGAGTACCGGCTGAGGCTGCGGGAGATCCGGAAGGAGATCGACGAGGCCCTGTATGGAGGGTGATGTTGTCTGGAGCTCTCCCCTCCCTCAGGTCGAGGACAGGCCTCTCGGCGATTGGGACGACTCGGTGCTCATCCTCGGCATCGAGACGTCCTGTGACGAGACCTCCGTTGCCGTGGTCAGAGGGGGACGCGAGATCCTCTCGAACGTCATCGCATCCCAGACCGAGCTGCATGGGGAGTACGGGGGGATCGTTCCGGAGATAGCGGCGCGTGCTCACGTGGAGGCTCTGTCTCCCGCCATCAGGGAGGCCCTCGTCCAGGCCGACATCACGTTCTGGGACGTCGATGGGATCGCGGCGACCCTGGGCCCGGGCCTGATCGGGTCGCTGCTGGTGGGCGTCGCGGAGGCGAAGTCGATCGCCGCCGTTCTGGAGGTGCCGTTCATCGGCGTCAATCACCTCGAGGGGCACATCTACTCGAACCTGCTCGCCGACCCCGAGGCCACGTTTCCCGCCGTCGTCCTCTTGATCTCGGGCGGCCACACGATCCTGGTGAACGCCCGCGGCCACGGGGACTACCAGCTCCTGGGCGGGACGATCGACGACGCAGCCGGGGAAGCGTTCGACAAGGTCGCTCGTTTCTTGGGGCTGGAGTACCCGGGAGGGCCCGAGATCGATCGTCTCGCGCTGCTGGGAGACCCCGAAGCGGTGAGGTTCCCGCGGGCGATGATCGACGTCGTCGGCTTCGACGTCTCGTATTCGGGTCTGAAGACCGCGGTGATCAATCACGTGCGGAAGCTCGAGTCGCGCGCCGAGGAAGTCGTCGTCGAAGACATCGCCGCTTCCTTCCAGGCCGCGGTCGTCGATGTGCAGGTAAAGAAGACGATGGATGCGGTGAGGCACGTCGGGGGCGACGCACTGTTCCTGTGTGGGGGCGTGGCGGCCAACTCCGGCTTGCGCCAAGGCCTCGCCGAGCAGTGTCAGAGGCACGGCGTCCGGCTGTCCGTCCCTCCTCTGGAGCTGTGCACCGACAATGCGGCGATGATCGCCGCGTGCGGCACCGCGATGGCGAGGCGGGGCCTGTACACGAGCCTCGACGCGGCGCCCGATCCCAACCTCCCCCTGATCGCCTAGGTCGAGCTCGGCTTGCTTGCGGGTGCCGGGGCCGCGGTGATTACCTGTCCCCGTTCGTGAACCTTCGCAGGCGAGCGCCTGATGCCGGCAGCCCGACGGGCAGAACCGGAGGAGATCGATGACCAGGGACGAGCCCTCGCTGTCCCCAAAGGCGAAGGTGCTCATCGTCGACGACGACGAGGACGTTCGGGACGCGTTGAGGCTGCTCTTCGAGGGTGAGTTCGACGTGGTCGGTCTGGCGGCCGATGGCCGCGAGGCGATCGAATTCGCCGAGATCTGCGATCCCGACGTGATCGTGCTCGACCAGGTGATGCCCGAGATGACCGGGGCCGAGGCCGCCGGGGTCCTGCGGGCCCAGCATCCCTCCACCCGCATCGTGGCCTTCTCCGCGATCCTGGATTCGAAGCCCGAGTGGGCCGATGCCTTCCTCAACAAGGAACGGATCGACGAGGTCGCGCCCTTGATCGGCTCGCTCCTGGCGGCCGTGACCACCTAGCTCCGCCGGATCCGCCCCCTCCGCCGCGGACCCTTCGGTTTGCCCATCTCCCAGACCGGCGGTAGTCTTAGCACTCGAAGGATAGGAGTGCTAACCCCAGTCTGTAGGAGGTACGAATTGAGCACTGCCACCAAGACCATCAAGCCGCTCGAGGACCGGATCCTCGTCCGCCCCGAGGACCAGGAGGAGACCACCGTTTCCGGCCTCGTGATCCCGGACACCGCCAAAGAGAAGCCCCAGGAGGGCACGGTCCTGGCTGTGGGCCCGGGCAAGCGTTCCGACACCGGCGACCTCATCCCCATGGAAGTCAAGGAGGGGGACCGGGTCATCTACTCGAAGTACGGCGGCACCGAGATCAAGGTCGACGGCGAGGACCTCCTCATCCTGTCGGCTCGCGACGTGCTCGCGATCACCGGCTGATCCAACCCGAGAACGAGCGCCATGCGTGCGGGCCGAGCCCCTGCGTCGGGCGCGAGAGGAGACATCCATGTCGAAGATAGTCAAGTTCGATTCCGATGCCCGAAAGGGTCTCGAAGAGGGCGTGAACCGTCTCGCGAACGCGGTGCGGGTCACGCTCGGTCCGAAGGGGCGCAACGTCGTCCTCGATAAGAAGTGGGGCGCACCCACGATCACGAACGACGGCGTCACGATAGCGAAGGAGATCGAGCTCGAGGACCCCTGGGAGAACATGGGGGCCCAGCTCGTGAAGGAAGTCGCCAGCAAGACCAACGATGTCGCCGGTGATGGAACGACGACCGCGACCGTGCTGGCGCAGGCGATGGTGAAGAGCGGACTGCAGCTGGTGGCCGCCGGCACCAATCCCATGGCGCTGAAGCGCGGCATCGAGAAGGCGGTCGGCGTCGCGGTCGACTCGATCAAGTCACAGGCACGAGATGTGGAAGGTCGGGAACAGATCTCGCACGTCGCTGCCATCTCCGCGAACAACGACCCCGAGATCGGCGAGATGGTGGCCGAAGCCATGGACAAGGTCGGCAAGGATGGCGTCAT
The DNA here is from genome assembly GCA_009380005.1 of Actinomycetota bacterium. Lineage (GTDB taxonomy): Bacteria > Actinomycetota > CADDZG01 > CADDZG01 > WHSQ01 > WHSQ01. The sequence goes on from WHSQ01000011.1 coordinate 46,325, forward strand.
CACCGTCGAGGAGTCGAATACCTTCGGGCTCGAGCTCGAGCTCGTCGAGGGTATGCAGTTCGACAAGGGTTACATCAGCCCGTACTTCGTCACCGACCAGGACAGGATGGAAGCCGAGCTCGAGGATCCCTACATCCTGATCGTGCAGTCGAAGATCTCGTCCGTCCGTGACCTGCTGCCGGTTCTGGAGAAGGTGATGCAGGCCGGTAAGCCGCTCCTGATCATCGCCGAGGACGTCGAGGGCGAGGCTCTCGCGACGCTGGTCGTCAACAAGATCCGCGGAACCTTCCGGGCCGTCGCGGTGAAGGCCCCGGGTTTCGGCGATCGTCGCAAGGCGATGCTCGAGGACATCGCGATCCTCACGGGCGGCCAGGTCATCGCCGAAGAGGTCGGTCTCAAGTTGGACAGCATCGGACTGGAGCTTCTGGGTCATGCCCGCAAGGTAACGATAGGCAAGGACAACACCACGGTCGTCGAGGGCGGCGGTGACGACGCCAAGATCAAGGCTCGTATCGATCAGATCAAAGCCGAGATCGAGCGCACCGACTCCGACTGGGATCGGGAGAAGCTGCAAGAGCGCCTCGCGAAGCTTGCCGGTGGCGTCGCGGTGCTGAAGGTCGGCGCTGCGACCGAGGTCGAGCTGAAAGAGAAGAAGCATCGCATCGAGGACTCGGTGTCCGCGACCCGAGCAGCGGTCGAAGAGGGCATCGTCCCCGGCGGTGGTACCACCCTGGTACGGGCTCGCGAAGCCGTCGATGCTCTCGAGCTTGATGGCGACGAGTCGGCGGGCGCCCGCGTCGTTCGGGAGTCCCTGAGCTCTCCGCTGTGGTGGATCGCGCAGAACGCCGGCGTCGAGGGCGGAGTCGCCGTCGAGCGGGTCTTGAACGACAAGCCGGGTCACGGCCTCAACGCCGCGACGGGCGAGTACGTCGACCTGCTGCAGGCCGGCATCATCGACCCGGTTCGCGTGACACGTTCCGCACTCGAGAACGCGGCGTCGATCGCAGCCCTGTTGCTGACGACGGAAGCGACGGTCGTGGACAAGCCCGAGGAAGAGGATCCAGATGCGCAGGCCGGTCATGCCCACGGCGGCATGCCGCCGGGCATGATGTAGTCAGACCCCCCCGCCCGCCGAGTGGTCGGGAGATTGCGCATGACGCAATCTGTAGACCACTCGGCATGGGTTAGGGAAGGTAGGGCATCGGGTCGACCGGGTCCCCGTTGATGCGCACCTCGAAGTGGAGGTGGTCACCGGTGCACGAACCCGTACACCCCACGTAACCGAGCGTCTGACCCTGGTCGACGATGACACCTTTCGACACCGCGAAGCGGCTCATGTGTGCGTAGAGGGTTGAAACGCCTCCGCCGTGGTCGACGATCACCGCGTTCCCATAACCCGAGTAATAGCTCGCCAGGATCACGCGCCCCGCCTTGGAGGCGACGATCGGCTGCCCGGTGACGCCGTCGATGTCGATGCCGGTATGCATGCGTCCCCAGCGGTATCCGTAGGGTGACGTAACCCTGCCGTTCAGAGGCCAGATGAAACCCTTGCCGGATTCGCCGAGAGAAACGACGGCCGACTTCGCCTGAGCGGCGAGTATGTCGGCGGTGATCCTCTCCACGCTGCTCGAGAGGTCCCCCTCCAACTCCCTGGCATGCTCCAGCTTGCTGCCCAGCTTCACGAACTTCTGAGCCAGCACTGAGGATGCTTTCTGCTCCGCAGCGAGCACCGCGCTCTTCTCCTCGAGAACGGCGTCGAGCGCCGCCTTCTCCTTCAACAGCTCGCGGTTCTGCTTCTCGATCTGGAGACGCAGCCGGCCGAACCGGATGAGAGCCCCGGTGTTCTGCTGCGAGGCCACGCCTATGTACTGGATGCGGTCGTCGAGCTCCGAAAGCGATCGGGATTCGAGGAGCGCATCGATAGCGTCCGTGGCGCCCTCCTTATAGAGCTCGACGGCTTGTTCGGTTGCCCGACCGCGGATCTTGTCTATCTGAGCCTTGGTGGCATCGATCTCGGCCTGCGTGCTGCGGACGTCGGATTCCAGCTTGGCGGCTTGCGCCTCGAGCCTGCGGAGGTCGATCTGGAGTCCCCGGATGGTGCGGTCGATCTCGATGATCTGCTTCTTGATGTCGCCGCGCTCGGACGCGAGCGCTTCGATCCGGTCCCGGACCCGGGCCAGCTCGGCCTTCTTCGCCTTGAGTCGGTCGGGATCGTCGGCCCGGGAGCCTGCCGCGGGGACGAGGATGACGGCGAGCAAGGCTAGAGCCAGGCACGCGCGTTTGCTCCTCGTCCGCATCGATCTCCCTTGTCGTCTCGTCCCGGAACCCGCTCGGGGGTCTTCCGGGTGCCCCGCCCCGCCACCATATAGGCGTCGAGGGCCTGCCCGGCGGACATCTTGTCACGTACCGGTTGGTTCCGGCAAACCACCCCGTGGCGGAAGGAAAGCCCCGGCGGCCGATCCTTTGTGCTCCGAGGACAACCCAGGGATGGGAGGTGTATCCGTCGTCCAGGGCGCGAAGAAAAGTGGCTCGACGGTCTTGCGGGGGGCCGGGGGCGTGCCTAGAGTGCACCTCGTACCCGGTGAGTTGTAAACCGGCTTCGGTCGGGAAGAAGGCTCGCCGGGTACATCTCTTTTTCCGGGCTCCCGCGGCGGGTGACCCCTTCCCGCCTCCCGAGAACCGGCTTATCCTCGATCGACCACCACCGGCGGCGGACGGGGAGACTCAGTGGCCATAGACGTTCTCGAACTCGAATCCAGCATCAAGGCGGTGCCCGGCATCCTCGGCTGCGTGATCATGACCGACTCCGAGGGTCACCCGGCCGAGATCCAGGCCTTCGTCCGGCTGGGGCTCGACCCCGCCGAAGCTCAGAAGGCGATCCAGGACACCGTGGCTCGCTTCGACCTGAAGCCGCCCCTCCGCCAGGTCTTCGTGTTCGAGCTCGACGCAGAGTCTCAGTTCGGCGATCGCGATTCGCTCGAGCGAGCCGCCGAGCTCGCCGAACAGGACGCCCGATCGAGAGGTCCCTCGTCGGTGCGCGTCATCCCCGGGAAGGAGGCGGTCGCCCGGGATGGCCCGGGGGCCAGGCCGGTGGTTGATCGGGTGAGCCTCACTTCGAGCTCCTGGACGGCCGAATCCGAGGTCGCCCTCAAGATGCGCGAGAGCGAGATCGTGGGCAATGCCGAGGGCGAGAAGACGCCTCATGGGCTCACCGTGCTCGCCCAGGCGACCATCGACGCCGCTCACAAGCTGATCGGGATGCAGCATTTCGAGCTCGAGGCGGCCTCCCTCGTCAACATCGGCGGACGTCAGGCGGTGCTGGTGCTCGTCCGTCAGGACCAGGGTCCCCCGAACCTCGGAGCCGCCCTCGTGCGCGAGGGTCCCATCGGCGAATCGGCCGTGCGGGCCACGCTCGCCGCCATCAACCGCAAGCTCCAGGCGGAATTGCCTTAGGAGGTCTTCCCCCGCCCGGGGAGCGGGTTCTGTGCTAGGCTCGGAGTGCTATAGGAGTGTGCCTGGAGTGTTCCGGCTCGCTCCCTACCCCCTGCAGCATCCCCGATGGAGGTTTCTCTATGCCCAAGACCTTGAAGGACGTCCCCGGCTACGCGCCGCACGGGGGTGCCCTGGAGATCCGCGCCGCAGATGACTCCGAGGCGGCGATGCTGGCCGAGGAGGCCAAGGGGCTTCCGACGATCGATGCCAACGGACGTCGCGTGGTCTCGGATCTCGAGCTCATGGCCGTGGGGGCAGTCTCTCCCAACCGCGGTTTCATGACGAAGGCCGATTACGAATCCGTCGTCAACGAGATGCGTCTCGCCTCCGGGCTTCCCTGGAGTCTGCCGATCACGCTCTCGGCGACCGAAGAAGAGGCGAAGAACTTCAAGGAGGGTGAGCGCGTCGCGATCACCCACGAGGGTCGGCCGATCGCGCTCATCGATGTCGAAGACATCTTCACCTACGACGTTAGGGATGAGGCCGAGAAGACCTACCGCACTACCGACGAAGCGCACCCCGGGGTCGCCTACCTCTATTCGCAGGGGCCTCACTACGTCGGGGGTGAGGTAACGGTACTGGAGAACGTCTTCGCCCACGAGTTCGAGGAATATCGTCTGACGCCGCTCCGGCTGCGCGAGCGCATCGCGAGCGAAGGTTGGAGAACCGTCGTGGCGTTCCAGACGCGCAACCCGATCCACCGGGCGCACGAGTATCTCACGAAGTGCGCGCTCGAGATCGTAGACGGTTTGGTGATCCATCCTCTGGTCGGTGGGACCAAGGGTGACGACATCCCGGCCGGTGTCCGGATGAAGTGTTACGAGGTTCTGATGGAGAACTACTACCCGCAGAACCGCGTGGTCCTCTCCGTGTTCCCGGCGGCCATGCGCTACGGCGGTCCGCGTGAGGCGATCTGGCATGCGTTGCTACGTAAGAACTACGGGATGACGCACTTCATCGTCGGTCGCGATCACGCCGGCGTCGGCGATTACTACGGTAGCTACGACGCGCAGTTGCTCTTCGACGAGTTCGAGCAAGGCGAGCTGGGGATCTGGCCGCTCAAGTTCGAGCACTCGTTCTATTGCAAGAAGTGCGAGGCGATGGGATCCGACAAGACCTGCCCGCACGGCAAGGACGACCGCGTCTTCCTGTCGGGGACACAGGTTCGCGAGATGCTCGCCGCCGGCCAGGAGCCGCCGCACGAATTCTCCCGGCCGGAGGTTGCGCGGATCCTGATCGACGCGGAACGCTCCAAGGCTTAGGAGGCCCCCACATGGGACTGTTCGACAAACTGAAGAAGAAGGACGACGCCGCTCGGCCGTCCAAACGTGGTCGCAAGGTCATGGTGATCGGTCTGGACTGTGCGCCTCCCGAGCACATCTTCGACGAGTACGCGGACGACATCCCCAACCTGACGAAGCTTTGGCAGAACGGGATGTACGGACCGCTCGAGTCGATCACGCCGCCGATCACGGTCCCGGCGTGGATGTGCATGATGACCTCGAAGGATCCTGGAACGCTCGGCATCTATGGGTTCCGCAACCGCAAAGATCACACCTACGAGGGCCTCGAGTTCGCCACCTCGCTCAAGGTCAAGGAGCTGACGGTCTGGGACATCCTCAGCGAGCAGGGCAAAGACTGCATAGTGATGTCGGTTCCGCCGTCGTACCCGCCGAAGCCGCTGAACGGCGTCCAGATCGGCTGCTTCCTCACCCCGAACGACGAGGCCGAGTACACCTTCCCCAAGGAACTGAAGACCGAGCTCAAGGGCGCGGCAGGTGAGTACATCTTCGACATACGGAACTTCCGCACCGACGACACGCAGTACATCCTCGACGAGGCCTACAGGATGACGGAGTCCAAGTTCCGCAACGCGGACTGGCTCCTGGCCAACAAGCCGTGGGACTTCTTCATGATGGTCGAGATGGGCCCGGATCGTCTGAACCACGGCATCTGGAGCTTCATCGACCCGAACCATCCCCGTTACCAGCCCGACAACCCCTACAAGGGATCCCTGCGCGAGTACTACCGATTCCTCGACGGGAAGATCGGTGAACTACTCGCCAGGCACGCCGACGACGAGACCACGGTCCTGGTCGTATCCGATCACGGTGCGAAAGCGATGGTCGGCGGCGTCTGCTTCAACGAGTGGCTTCGGCAAGAGGGATACCTCTCCTTCGAAGGGGCCGTCCCCGATGGCATCACGCCGGTCAACAAGGTCCCGATCGATTGGTCCAAGACCAAAGCGTGGGGGGACGGTGGCTACTACGGTCGTCTGTTCCTGAACGTCGAGGGGCGTGAACCCAACGGGACGATCCCGAAGGATCAGTACGACGCGCTGCGCGACGAGCTGGTGGCCAAGATCGAGGCGATGGTCGATCACGAAGGCAACCCGATGGGCAACAAGGCCCTGAAGCCGGAAGAGATCTACGGCACGACCAACGGCGTCGCTCCCGACCTGATCGTCATCTTCGGTGGTCTGCGGTGGCGTTCCGTCGGCTCGCTCGGACACGGTTCGGTCTATGCGTTCGAGAACGACACCGGTCCCGACGAGGCGAATCACGCCGAGTTCGGGATCTTCGTCATGCACAACGCCCCCGGCCAGCAGAACGGTCGTAAGGAAGGTCTGCACCTGTGGGACGTGCACAGCACCATCTTGGATCTGTTCGGGCTCGACCCGGCGCCGGGCGCGCTTGGCACGAGCGCACTCAAGAAGTAGGAGGATCGATTTGAAGCAAGCGAACCGTGAAAGAGGAGCCGTCATCTGGTTCACCGGGCTCTCGGGCTCGGGCAAGACCACGATCGCGCACGTCGTCGAAGAAAAACTCCTGGATGCGGGCGCGCCCGTCGAGATCCTGGACGGCGATGTCGTTCGCGAGAACCTGTCTAAGGGGCTCGGCTTCTCCAAGGAGGATCGTGACACCAATATCCGCCGGATCGCGTTCGTGGCGCACCTGCTGCAACGCAACGGAGTCTTCGTGATCACGGCGGCCATCTCGCCTTACAAGGCGGTCCGTGGCGAAGCGCGTGCCATGGCAAAGGACTTCGTCGAAGTCTTCACGGACGCGCCGCTCGAGGTTTGTGAGAGCCGGGACGTGAAGGGCCTCTACGCCAAGGCTCGCGCCGGTGAGATCAAGGGTTTCACGGGCATCGACGACCCCTACGAGGCGCCCGAGACCCCCGAGGTCGTCTGCGCGACCGACACCGAGTCGGTCGAGGAATCGGCCCAGAAGGTCGTCGACAAGCTGATAGAGCTCAAGTACCTCGAGGCCTGAACCCAGCTCACGTTCCCCGGCGGCGGCACGTCCCTTCCCTAGACTCGGACAGTCCTCGCGGCGCACTCGGGGCCGCGCGCCTTCGGCGGGCGGCGCCTCGTAACCGCTTGCTGCGGAACTCGCGGGAAGGCACGCACCGCCGCTTGGGGGTTCAGGAGGGGAAGGTAGGTTCTCGTTGTGATCGATCTTCATTGTCATACGACCGTTTCGGATGGGGGAGATTCCCCGACCGAGCTGGTCCAGAAGGCCGCGGCGGCCGGGCTTCGGGCTATCGCGGTCACCGATCACGACAACGATTCGGGCTGCGACGAGGCCGTCGCCGCGGGCTCGCGGCTGGGGGTGGAGGTCGTCCGCGGAGTCGAGATCTCCTGTGATGTCGACGCTCTCACCGAGCGCGGCCTGACGCCGAAACAGCGACCCACGATGCATCTCCTGGGCTACTTCATCCCGGAGACGCCGAACCCCCTATCCGAAGGTCTCGCCGAGCTGCAGCACGCGCGGGCCAACCGCAACCAACTCATGGTCGACAGGTTGAACGAGGTGGGCATCGACATCACCTTCGAGGAGGTCGAGACGGAAGCCGGGGGGCCCGGCTCGCAGATCGGCCGCCCCCACTTCGCCAACGTCATGGTCCGGAAGGCTGCGGTGCCGGATTTCCAGTCCGCGTTCGACGAATACCTCGCCAAGGGGGCGAAGGCCTACCTCGGCCGAAAGCTCTATAGACCCATCGAGGCGATCGAGCTCATGAGCAGGAGCGGCGTCGTGCCCGTCCTCGCACACCCCTTCACGCTGTGGTTGGACGATGCGGACCTCGATAGCTTCGTCACGGACCTCATGGAGTCGGGACTCCAAGGCATCGAGGGTCTTCACGGCGACCTTGCCTACGAGGAGCAGGAGTCCGTTCGAGAGCTGGCCGCGCGCCACGGCCTCGTGGTCACCGGCGGCAGCGACTATCACGGGGACATGGTTCCAGACCGGCGTCTGCCCGGCGGGAAGTCGGGCGTGACGGTTCCCGACGAAGTCCTCGACGCGCTCAAGGATGTGGTCGACGCACTACGCTCGTGGTGATGACGAGCGTGCGAGGCGAGCGCGTTTTCATACGGCGCCTGGAGCCCACAGACGCGAAACAGGTTCTTGATCTGAGGCTGGCGAATCGCGATTTCTTCCGGCCCTGGGAGCCCACCCGTGAGGAATCCGCGTACCGCCTCGACGGTGTGACGGCAGAGCTGCAGATCTCGGCCGACCTCTGGGACCGGGACGACGGTTACGTGTTCGGGATCTTCGAGAACGACCGCGACGAGACGCTGGTCGGCGGGATCGCGTTGAGGAACGTGGCTCGGGGCGCGTGGCAGAACGCCACCCTCGGCTACTGGATATCAGAGACGCACAACGGCAAGGGATATGCGACCGAGGCCGTGCAGCTCGCCACCCGCTTCGCCTTCGATCATGCGCACCTCCATCGAGTGCAGGCCGGGACGCTCCTCCACAACATCGCTTCGCAACGGGTATTGGAGAAGGCCGGGTATCGGTTCGAGGGCGTTTCCTTGCGCTACCTACGCATCGACGGACGGTGGCAGGATCACCGCATGTACGCGATCACGATCGAGGATCTGGAGGGCTAGGCGTGTTCATCACCAGAGCGAGTCGCCACGATAAGGCGGACCTTCAGGAGTTCTTCGAGAACCACGGCTGGGACGAGGTCGACCTGAGTACGGGCGTCGCCTTCGTCGCGCGGGACGGCCCCATAGTGGGCGCGGTTCGTTTCGTCGAAGTCGCGCCGCAGACCGTCGTCGTGGATAACGTGATGGTCGGGGAGGGACGCCGACGTAAGGGCATCGGTACGCGGGTCATGCAGGCCGCGATGAACAGCAGGGGTGGAACGTTGTATCTCTGCTGTCACGTCGAAGCACGCGAGTTCTACCGGCGTCTAGGTTTCGACGACGTCGATCTCGCCGACGCGCCCGCGGAGGTCGTCGACTACTGGCGCAAGGTCGAGGACTACCCAACGCCCGAGGGTCACGTGCACTACTTCATGAGGGCTCGCTAGAGTTGCGTGGGATCAGTGCTTCCCGCCGCCGAGTGCAACATCTCGAGCGCCCCGCGCTACCGGTGTTGTAGTCGGCGGACGGGTCAGCGGAGGCCGCAGACGGGCCAGCGGTCGGATTCGCCCGCCCGGATCAGGCGAGCCGTCGTGCGGGCCTGGGCCACGGGGTCATAGATCGAGCCGTAGCCGAACTCGCTCCACGTCGTGAAATCGAACTGGAACAGGCCGTGGTAGCCGGCCGGGTGATAGGCGTTGGCGTTGAAGGTGGACTCGCATTCGGCGATCGAGAGGAGGTAGTCGGCGCTGACGCCGAACTCGTTGGCGGCGTCGACGATGATCTGGTGGATCTCGCCTCCGCTCGGGGTGGGGGACGGCACCGCCCCGGGCGGCGCCGTCTCCACCCGGTCCGCTCGAGGCGAGCGTTTCTTCTGGGTCGGGCGCCCGGCCTGGGTGCCCGCACCGGCCTTCGCCGCCGTGACGTTCCCGTCGCCGTCCAGGATGGCCCGCTCCAGGGCCTGGGCGAATTCGAGGGTGGGATCGGACGCACGGATCCCGAACAGGGCCAGGAGGGCCAACAGCATCCACCCGCCGATGGCGATACGGCCCCGGCGCATCCGCCGGCGAGCCCGCTTGCGGGCCCTCTTGCTGAAGTGCAAGTGGTCCAAAGCGGATATCTCGTCTAAAAGTGTCTTTCTGCCCATCGAGCCGCCACCATACCCCGGAAGATGGAACTGCCTAACACCTGCAAGCATTTGTGAAGGGGTTCACAAGAACCGCTTCTGCCTCGCCACGGTGAGTCCGTGGAGCGCAAAGCGGCTCCTGGACGTTCTCCAGCCCCCTGATGTGGAGATGGAGAGGTGCCTGGTGGAGAGGCGGGCGAGAGCTTATCCTGTTTCGATGAGGACCGCGCTCATCACCGGGGTCACCGGCCAGGATGGCTCCTACCTGGCCGAGCTGCTCCTCGCCAAGGGCTACGAGGTCCACGGGCTGATCCGGCGTGCGTCCACGTTCAACACCCACCGCCTGGACCCGATCTATCGCGATCCGCACGAGACGGGCGTCCACTTCTTCATGCACTACGGGGACCTGTCCGACTCCGGTTCGCTGGTGAACCTGATCCGGGACCTGAAGCCGGAGGAGGTCTATCACCTCGGGGCGCAAACGCATGTGAAGGTCTCCTTCGAGATACCGGAGTACACGGTCGACGCGACCGGCCTCGGCACGGTGAGGATGTTGGAGGCGATCAGGGCCTCGGGCGTGCAGACGCGCTTCTATCAAGCCGGATCCTCCGAGATGTTCGGCATCGCGCCGCCGCCGCAGAACGAGGACACGGCCTTCCACCCCCGCAGCCCCTACGGGGTCGGCAAGGTTGCCGCCCACTGGATCACCGTGAACTACCGGGAGGCGTACTCCTTGTTCGCCGTGAACGGGATCCTCTTCAACCACGAGTCCCCACGCCGGGGCGAGACGTTCGTGACCCGGAAGATCACCCGAGCCGTGGCTCGGATCAAGGCCGGGATCCAGGACAAGCTCTACCTGGGGAACCTCGACTCCAAGCGCGACTGGGGCTACGCGCCGGAGTACGTCGAGGCTATGTGGCGCATGCTCCAGCACGAGGAGCCGCGGGATCTGGTGATCGCGACGGGCGAGCAACACTCCGTCCGGGAGTTCTGCGAGAGAGCTTTCCAGCACGCCGATCTCGACTGGCAGGCCCACGTCGAGATCGACCCTCGTTACTTCCGGCCCGCCGAGATCCACAACCTCTGCGGAGATGCGAGTCGTGCCGGGGCCGAGCTCGGCTGGGAGGCGAAGGTCCGTTTCGAGGAGCTGGTCAGGATCATGGTTGACGCCGACATCGAGCTCTTGGACGACGAGCTATCGGGTCGTTTGGTAAGACAGGACCGGGAACTTTGAGGGTCGCGAAACTGAAGTCCCCCCGGTCGTTGAAAATAGTCGGGGGCGACCGGACAATCGCTCTAACCCCCGTGCCGACGAAGGAGTGAAGTCGTGGAGATAGAGATCGGGATCGGTAAGTCGGGACGGAGGGCCTACGGGTTCGACGACGTCGCCATCGTGCCGTCGCGGAGGACCCGCGATCCGGAAGACGTCGATATCTCTTGGGAGGTCGACGCCTACAGGTTCGAGCTCCCCCTCATGGCCTCGGCCATGGACGCAGTCGTTTCGCCGCGTTCCGCGATCGAGGTCGGCCGGCTCGGCGGGCTCGCCGTGCTCAACCTCGAGGGCCTGCAGACGCGGTACGACGATCCGCAGTCCATCCTCGCCGAGATATCCAAGCTCCCGGACGCGGAAGCTACCGCGCATATGCAGGAGCTCTACAGACAAGAGGTCAAGGAAGAGCTCATCTACAAGCGCATCCGTGAGATCAAGGACGCCGGGGTCTTCGCCGCCGCATCATTGACCCCACAGAAGGTCGAGCGCTACAACAAGCTGGCGCTGGAAGCGGAGCTGGACCTCTTGGTGATCCAGGGCACGGTGGTCTCGGCCGAGCACGTCTCGACGCAGCACGAGCCTCTGAACCTGAAGCGGTTCATCTCGACCTACGACATCCCCGTGATCGTCGGTGGCTGCGCGTCGTACTCGACCGCGCTGCACCTGATGCGGACCGGGGCCGTCGGCGTCTTGGTCGGGGTCGGACCCGGCCAGGCCTGCACGACGCGCGGGGTGTTGGGCGTGGGCGTGCCGCAGGCGACCGCCATCGCAGATGCGGCCGGGGCTCGTATCCGGCACTTGGACGAGACCGGGCGCTACTGCCACGTGATCGCGGACGGCGGGATGCGGACTGGCGGCGACATCGCAAAGGCGATCGCGTGCGGTGCGGATGCGGTGATGATCGGGTCTCCACTGGCCGCAGCCGAAGAGGCCCCCGGGCACGGATACCACTGGGGGATGGCCACCTTCCACCCGACGCTGCCGCGGGGCGCCCGGGTCAAGACCTCCACGCTCGGCACCCTCGAGGAGATCCTGGTCGGTCCGGCTCATGAGAACGACGGTCGGCTGAACCTGTTCGGAGCCCTCCGTACGAGCCTCGCGACGTGCGGCTACGCCAACGTCAAGGAGTTCCAGAAGGCCGAGGTGGTCATCGCGCCGTCCTTCAAGACGGAGGGCAAGCAGCTTCAGCGGGAACAGCGTGTGGGGATGGGCAGCTAGCGGGAATCCACCCGCGACCACGGCGGTTGTACCGAACGGGCGGTCCGCATGGGCCCGCCCGCTCCGATCGGTCCGGTTTGGGGGCGTCGAGACCGGGTGATGAACCGGTTTCCGCCCCGATAAGAAAGGAAGGCATGCTCGTTTCGGTCGGGCGAACGTTCGATTCGCTCCGGGTACGCAACTACAGACTGTTCTTCTTCGGGCAGATCCTGTCGTGGAGCGGCACCTGGATGCAGTGGGTCGCCCAAGCCTGGCTGATCCTCCGCCTGACCGACAGTGGTCTCGCCCTCGGGATGGTGACCGCGTTGCAGTGGCTTCCGGTCCTGCTGTTCGGGGCGTGGGCCGGCGTGGTGGCCGATCGCTTCGACAAGCGTCGCATCCTCTTGGCGACCAATGTTTCGTCTGCGGTGTTGTCGCTCGCACTTGGGATCGCGACCGTCGCCGGCTTCGTCGATCTGTGGCTCGTGATAGCGATCGCGGTCGTGCTCGGGATCGTCACCGCGATCGACAACCCCACGCGCCAGACGTTCACGATGGAGCTCGTGGGCCGTGACCGCCTCGCGAACGCGGTGAGTCTGAACACCGCTACTTTCACCATCGCCCGCGTCGCCGGTCCGGCGATCGCAGGACTCTTGATCGCATGGGTCGACGTTGGTCCCGTCTTCGTGATCAACGCCTTGTCCTTCGTGCCTGTGACCCTCGGGCTGCTTGCGATGAGGCAGGACGAGTTGCGGCCGACGCCTCGCGCCCAACGCGCGCGCGGTCAGGTGCGTGAAGGCCTCCGATACGCATCGAGCACGCCGATCCTGAGGACCCTCCTGACCGTCATGGCCGTCGTGGGGACGCTGCAGTACAACTTCCACATACTGATCTCGCTGCTCGCCAAGAACACGTTCGGTGGCGATGCACGGGAGTTCGGCCTCCTCGGCGCGGTACTGGGTGGCGGCATGCTGCTGGGATCGTTGGCGAGCGCCGCGGTGGGCCGTAACGGTCGCCGGCTGCTGGTCGGCGCGGGGACGGCGCTGGGCCTCTGCTCGCTCCTGGTCGCGGCGGCGCCGAACATCTACGTCGCGGGAGCCATCATGGTCCCTCTCGGGATGGCATCCATGCTGTTCCTGACCACGATGAACTCGACGTTGCAGCTGAACTCTTCGGACGAGATGCGTGGCCGGGTCATGGCCCTCTACTTCGTCCTCTTCCTGGGCAGTACCCCGATCGGCGCTCCCATCATCGGCTGGGTCGCCGAAGCGTTCGACCCTCGTGCCGCACTTGCCCTGGGCGGGGTGGCGACGCTCGGCGCCATGACGTACGCGGCCGTGAAGTTGCTCCGCCGATCTCCGGCTCCTGCGGCGGAGCGGATGGTTGTATCGGGCGATGACCACGACGACATCGAAGCCGTCGAGACCGACCCCATCGACGAACGAGAGCCGGTCCCCACAGCCGACCGCTTGTAGGACCGACTTCAGCACCATCTGCGGCGAGTGCGGCACCGACATGCGTCCGATCCACGGTCACTACGAATGCCCGGCCTGCGGCTGGCGCGACTCCTGCTGCTTCTGACCCGCCCCCGCTCCCGTGATCGGCCCGGCTCTCCCGCGGCGACGATCCTCGTCCGGTTGGACACGCCACGTGCCGCACGGC
>WHSQ01000120.1:0-291 GCA_009380005.1 Actinomycetota bacterium
GGCATGTACGCGGTGCTGGTCCGCATCTGCGAGGGGCTCGGCATACCACGCGAGTACATGGGCGTCTCCTTCGGCCGCACGGCGCATACGCTGGCGATGCCACGCTCGCTAACCCCCTGAAAGGGGGTGATGAGGACATGGACCGCAGAACGGTCATCCAGGCCTGCTCGCTCGCGGTGTGCGGCACCCCATTGCTGCGGTCCGACGAGCAGTTGGCGCAGCTGGGCCTACCGCCCGATACGCCACTGCCCGTACGACTGACCGTGTCCCACGTGCACACCGTGCAGGCGG
>WHSQ01000120.1:301-4974 GCA_009380005.1 Actinomycetota bacterium
GCGGGATGGCCCGGCAGTTCGGCGGGATGGCCGATGAGTTAGCGGAGTCCGGCGGCACGCGACCGGTGTGCCTGCTCAACGGTTCCGCGGTGGCGACACCGCGCCTCTGGGCGGCCATCGTCGAACATGGCCAGCAGCCCGATGGCCGGGTACATGTCCCGGAGGTCCTGCGGCCGTATCTGGGGAGTGCGGAGATTCTCGGTCCGTTGCGACCCCAGGGCCAGCACGGTGACGCCAGCTGAGTTCCGGGGGCGGCGGGCGTGGCCGCTCCCGGAACAGCCCGGTCGCTGGGGCGATCGGGAGACGTTCGAGCAGCAACGCGTGGAGTCCGGCCAGTGGGTCTTCTGGGAGGACCGCGCCCGTCTGGTGTTGGCGGGGCGCTACCACGAGGTGCTCCCGCTGCACGTGGAGGTCAGCCCTACCTTCCTCTGCAACTTCGCGTGCCCATGGTGCAGCTGCCGCAGCGCCCGGGAGGAATGGTCGGAGACAGACGTCTTCAACCACCCTCGCTCATCTCCACTCACGGTGATGCGGCGCTCTCGCATCGACGCTGTCGTCGATCACCTCGCCGAGCACGACGTGGAGATCATGTGGGCGGGCGGTGAGCCGACCATGAACCCGCTGCTCTACTCAGCGGCCACCCGCGCCCACGAGCGCGGTGTCAACCAGTGCGTGTTTACGAACGGCAGCCTGCTTACCGCCGAGCAGGCAACCACTCTGTTCGATGCCGAGTTCGTGTTCGTCCGGGTAAGCCTCAACGCGGTGACCCCGGACGTGCACCGTCGCCACCACGACTACGACAAGCGGCTACCGCACGGCGAGCGGGTGCTGCGCAACCTCGACATGCTGGCCGGGCTCCGAGCGCAGCAGCGGTCCCGAACACTGCTGGGGGTGTCGGTGGTGGTCGATCGGCACAACGTCGACGACGTTCCTGCGGTCGCGGAGTTCGTCTCCAGCCTGTGCGAGCGGAACGGCTGTGGAGCCGTCGACTACCTGATGTTACGTCCGGCCTTCCCCCTCAACGGCGCACAGATCGACACTGATGACGGCGTGCGGGACGTCTTCCTCGCACACGCCAGGTGCGGGTCGCGGGCTCGCACGCTGCTCGGCGACGCGGGAGTTCGGGTGATCACCCCGGAGGCGTCGGTGGCTGAGGTGCCGGCGCTGCCGAGCGATGACGTCGGCTGCCTGGCGGCGGGCTGGTTCGGAGAGGTGACGCCGAGCGGCGACATGCTGCCCTGCTCCGATCTCTACGGGGACCCGGCGTACTTCATCGGTAACGTCGCCAGCCAGAACCTTGATGAGGTGTGGGCCGGGTCGAAGCGGCGCACGGTGCTGGAGCAGGTCCGTAACTCGCGCTGCATGTCGACCCGATGCCCCACCAATGGTCGCGGTCACCACCTCAACCGTGTCTTTCGGGAGGTGGAGCGGTTCCGGGCGGCGGGACGGCTGACCGACGTGGAGCGCTGGGCCGACGACCTGCGTACCGTGCTGCCCCGCCCCGAGCACTCGTTCTTCCTGTAACCGCGTCCCTCACCAATCGGCAGGCAACGCCGCGTCGGCTGATGTGTGACTACCTTGGTGCGTAGCAGGAGGCGGTCCGAGTGCTGTGGGTTCGACACGGCGGTGCGGGCGTGCAGGCACCTGGCGTTGTCCACGAGCAGTAGATCACCAGGGCGCAGGGCGAACTCCAAGCCTCCGGGCGCTGTCTCCAGCGCTGACTCGAAGGAGAGTAAAGCGTCGAGGACGTCCGGCGGGAGTGCGGGAGCGCTCGGCTGGGGCGCGCGGCAGGGCTTCCTCGATGGTGAAGCGCAACCACCGGACCGCGTCGTCCGAGAGCACCGGTGCGTGCACAACGCCACCACCCAACTCCTCAGCCACCGCCCATGGCAGCTCTGCGGCCACCGCCGCCTGTACAACTGCTGGCCGAGTTGCGACCAGGTCTGCGATCGCCTCGATGGGCAGCAGGTGTGAACGACCGCCACCGTTCGAGTCCGCACTGACGCAGAGCAGGCAGGTGAGGTCGTTGGGCTCCGGCCAGTCGGTGCCATCGGTGTGCAACCGCTCGTTGAGAACGCCCGCAGCGCCCGACCGGTCTGTCTGCGGAACGATGCGTCGCACGAGGTGGCTCCACGTCTGACGGTACGGCTCGACGACCTCGCCGAAGCAGCAGCTCAGCGCCACGAGGGTGTGCGCAGGCTGCTCCAGGGACAGCCCCCGCACGACGACGGCGTGCGGCGCGTCCGCCAATCGCCGCTGTACATCCGCGACCAGCACGGACCACCCAGGCCAGGCAGCAGGGAGCAGCCGCGCGACCTCGCCCTGCCGGGCGAGGTCGCGATATTCCTCGTCGCCCTTAGTCATCACCGTCGCCACCGCATCGCGGACCGCCGTTGCCTCGGCAGGAGACACCAGTCGAACCGCTGTGCAAGGCAAGGAGTGGACTACCGGCACCTTCTTGGATGCATCATCCTGGGGTCTGGGAGCGCTTCCCATCACATCGGGTTGCGAGCCAACTCAGCGGCCACGTCCACGTAGTTCAATAAGACTGACTCGTCGAAATCGAAGGTCGGTGTGTGCAGGTCCGGAGAGCCTCCCATCGCAGCGCAGCCGAGGAAGAACAGCACCCCCTTGCTGTCGTCGAGGTACCAACCGAAGTCATCGCTGACTCCGACGGGATGCTCTGGATAGACCCGGCAGTCGATACCAAGGTGCCCGCACGCCGCACGGACACGCGATACCGAAGCCGCTGCGTTCCGAACAGGCGGGCGGATTCCTGACTCGAAACTCGCATGCACTCGTGCGTCACGACTGCCTTCGATCTGGGCCGCGGTCTCCCGGATCATTTCGAAGGCACGGTCCTGCTCGGCCCAGGATAAAGCACGCAAGGTGCCCCTCATCAGGCACTGGGTCGGCACACGGTTCGGCTCATCGCCTGCCTCAAAACGGCCGATGTTGAGACTCACCGGTTGGTAATCAGTGGGATGACGACCGGACCACATCGAGGACAGGGCGGTGTAGATCTCGTGGCCGATCGCTAATCCGTCGACGGCATCCTTTCCAAAGGTAGTACCGTGCACCCGTCCGGTACTTCCGCTCACGTGAATCGTGACCCCTGCCACGGAGGTAAACAGGGCGCCCGAGCGGAGCCCGATGACACCGGCCGGAAGCTCCGGCCACAGGTGGAATCCGATGAACTCAGGCGGTAGGAGATACCCTGGAAGTCCTCGGAGCACCCGCGGAGCGCCGGAGGGGTGGCCCTCTTCCGCCTGCTGGAAGACGAGTAGCGCGGGCTCACTCAACGTAGGTCCCGCGACCAGTCTCCGCGCGAGCGCAAGCAAGCCAGCGGCATGGCCATCATGCCCACAGGCGTGCATCAGCCCAGGGTTTAGCGATGCGTACTCCGCGTCGGTCTCCTCTGTGATCGGTAGCGCGTCCAGGTCCGCCCGAAAACCGATGGCTGGCTGCGTTCCGCGCGGCCCGACGATTGTCGCAACGCTGGTCGATGCGGGGCGGAAAGGTTCGAGCCCAACCGTACGAGGATCCGCTCGACGAGGTTCGCGGTTCGCCGCTCATCATGCTGAAGTTCCGGTCGACGATGGATCGCCCGCCGGACTCGCCGCACGAAGGCCAGGTCGTCCATGCCAGCCCTACAGATCCAGGGTTGTCTGGTCGTCGTCCGGAGCGGGCATGTCGGGACTCCCGAGACTGTAGCGAGGCTTGCGCTCCTTGGCTGCCATTGGCCACCTGGTGCCAGCCGCAGCCAGCTGTGCCCTGGAGGTCAGTGGGCCGCTCAATACTCGCGCGAGCAGGTCTACTTGCTCGGGCTCTAGGTCGACGAGTCTGGTCAGCACCGTGAGCAGGTCGATCGCCTCCACGGTCCAATCAGGGTCCCAGCTCGTGGGGTAGATAGCGTTCAGCGGTGACGTTCGCCGCCCACCCGGGTCGTCCTTCCGGCACTCCTCGCCGAAGGTGCTCATGGCCTCGCGGAGCCAGCTCGGAGCCTCTGCCTGCACTCTCATCCTCCCCACGATCGACTGGCAAGCACGATACCGGCGGACACCGACAAGATCCGTGCGCTGTCCCCGAAGCCCGGCCACCGGTTGCGGGATGGGTGGTGGTTCAGCTGGCCAGCGGTGCAGTGTCACGTTCGAGCCGGGACATGTCCGGGGAGCGCGCGCCCGCGGGCTGAAGGTCGGACAGCAGCCTCAGGTCTTCGGCATCCAGCGTGAGATCGAGCGCCCCGAGGTTCTCGGCAAGGTAAACCCGGCGCTTCGTGCCGGGGATCGGCACGACATCGTCGCCGCGGGCGAGCAGCCAGGCCAGCGCCACTTGTGCCGCGGTGGCGTCATGCCGGGCGGCGATGGCACGAATCTGCTGCACAAGTGCGAGGTTGACCGCCAGGTTGGCGCTGTCCTACCGGGGAAGAACGCGGCGGTAATCGCCGTCGGCCAGGTTCTCGATCGCAGCGACGGAACCGGTGAGCATTCCGCGCCCGAGCGGGCTGTAAGGGACCAGCCCGATGCCCAGCTCGCGGCAGGTAGGGGCCCGGCGTCCTCGATGTCGCGGCTGAACAGCGACCACTCGGTCTGCACCGCAGCGATCGCTGCCACGGCAGCGGCGCGGCGGATCGTCTGCGACGACGCCTCGGACAGGCCCAGGTAGCGAACCTT
>WHSQ01000121.1:0-4488 GCA_009380005.1 Actinomycetota bacterium
GCCTTTGGGCTGACCGATATCGCGCTCGTCTGCGTGCTGTTGGGCGCGATCCTGGTTCGCGTTGGCAGACACAAGCTGCTGACGACGATGACCTTCGGCGTCGGCCTGATGTGGATGCTGTTGAGCGGGGCAGGCCTGTGGACGCTCTCCCAGGCGGTCGCCGCGGCTCCCGAGCAGGCAACCGACCCAGGCAACCCCTGCCCCTCCGGGGTCGACAAGTCCTTCACGGTGTCGCTGATCAACATCCCGCTCTTCGTCAACCGCTTCGGTGACGTCGTTCCCGAAGGGCGCATGTACATCCTCGACGAGAACATCGCCGAGGCGCGCGCCACGTTCCGGGCCGCCGCCAACCCCTTCGAGCCCAAGGACATCATCGAGCCCCTGGTCGTGCGGGTGAACCGCGGGGATTGCGTCGAGGTCTCGTTCACCAACCGCCTCAACGAACCGGCGCCGGACTTCAACCGTAACGACTCGATCTTCCCGCTGGAGGGCGAGACGCTGCTGGCCCCAGGGGCCGACACGTCCGGGCCCCGGGAGTTCGCTCCCGCCCGCACCGAGCCCGACAACGACTTCGACCCGGCCAACGCACCGCCGGCCTCGATGCACTTCGACGGTCTCGACTTCGACGTCCTGGGCTCCGACGGCACCGCGGTGGGCAACAACCCCAACTCCACCGCGCAGGCCGGGCAGACGGTGACCTACCGCCTGTTCGCCTCGGAGGAGGGCGAGTTCAACTTCAAGGACGGGGCGGACCTCTCCTCACACGCGGCTGACGCCGGCAGGTTCATCGGATCCAACGCGTTCGGGGCCTTCGGAGGGATCATCGTCGAGCCGGAGGGCGCCACCTTCGCCGACGTCAACACCGGCGAGCCGCTCAGGAGCGGGACGCGCGCCATCATCGAGCAGCCCACGCGCCCCGACTTCCGCGAGAACGCCCTGTTCATGCACGACGAGGTGGAGGCCGAGCCCGGCATCCTCACCCGCTTCTGCATCCCGCCCGAGAGCCCGGCCCCCTCAGATGGCAACGAGTGCGTCAACCCCACCGCCCAGGAACTCGCCAAGCTGCAGGCAGGCACGCTGGACGGTCTCGGCGGCGGTGACGCGGACGCGCTCATCCACGGCGAGATCCCCGTCAAGCTGGAGTGGTTCTCGTTCAACTACCGCTCGGAGCCTGGCTTCAACCGCGAAGAGGTCGGCTGCCCCGAGCTCAACGACCCCAACGTCCCCTTCACCGCACCTGCCTGCATCGGTGAGGAGACCAGCCTGAGCTCGTGGCCCTTCGGCGATCCCGGTGGCGGTGACCTGGTGGTCCACGGCTACCGCAACGAGCCCACCGTGCAGCGCCTGTTCCACGGAGCGGAGCAGGAGACCCACACGTTCCACCAGCACGTCATGCGCTGGCCCTTCGACCCCGAGGACGAGGGCGGACAGGACGCGGTTTTCAATCGGGGCTTCAACACGCAGGTCAGCAACCCGATCGACGTCCAGGCGGTGAGCCCCGGCTCCCACTACAGCCTGGTGATGGAGGGTGGCCTGGGGAGCCCCGACGCGCCAGCGCCAGGGGGGCCGGTCGCCTCAGCAGACGTGGACGGCAGCATCGGCGACATCATCTTCCACTGCCACCTCTACCCGCACTTCGCCGCCGGGATGTGGGGGCTCAACCGATCCCACGACGTGCGCCAGGACGGCGTGCGCCTGCTGCCTGACGGGACGCCGACGCAGCGGCTTGAGCCGCTCGACGACTTCCCGGCGCCTCCCGCGCCGACCGACGCCAACCCGGGATTCCCCTTCTTCGTGCCGGGCAAGTTCGGCTTCAAGGGCCCGAAGCCGCCGCTGGGCGTCCCCTCGCGTCAGGAGGGAGCGCAGTTCCCCCCGACCGATCTCGAGCGCAACGCCGCGGCCGACGACGCGCAGACGCCGGGCGCGTTCTTCGTCGACCACTGCCCGGACACCGCGCCGGTCAAACGGTTCGATGTGGTTGCGGTTCAGCCGCCAGGTCTGCAATACAACGACACGCTCGACTGGAACAACCCGCAACCCCGGGTGTACGTGCTGGCTGAAGACCGAGCGGCGGTCGAAGCCGGCACAAAGAAACCCGAACCCTTCTCGCCGCTGCTCAACGTCGGCGACTGCGTCGAGTACCACCTGACCAACGGGTTACCCGAACTGTACGGGGGCACCGTGTTCGACCGGTTGCAGGAGATCAACGAGGTCAGCATCCACCAGCACATGGTCGAGTTCGACGTCCTCAGCTCGGACGGGGCCGCCAACGGCTGGAACTACGACCAGGGCGCGGATACCGCGGGTGTTCCTGGTCCCGACGACACGATCATCTTCCGCGACTACGTCCAGAACGAGGTTCGCACCAACTCGTTCCACGACCACCTCTTCCCCAACGTGACCCAGGACGCGGGACTGTTCGGAGGTGGTTCGGTCCATCCCCAGGGCTGCACGTTCCACGATCCGGTGACCGGCAGCGAGGTCACAGTCGGAACGATCGTGGACATCCGCTGCCCGGGCGCCGACGACGACTACCGCAACGTGTCGCTGTTCATCGAGGACCAGGTCCCGATGTTCCAGCCGGAGGACGGGAACACCCCGAACGACGACCGGTTCGTGACCGACTTCGGTGTGCCGATCTTCCCCGCGAAGTTCCCGTCCAGCGCGGACGACCGGGGGGTCATGGGGGTCAATTACAGCCTCGAGCCGTTCGAGGCGCGGCGCACCGGCGGGGCCGCGAACCTGTTCGACTCCAAGTTCTGGGGCGACCCGTTCACGCCATTGCCGCGCGCGTTCGCAGGTGACCGGGTCCAGTGGCGGTTGTTCCAGCTCTCTCAGGAGGAGTCGCATGGCTTCAACCTCCACCGATGGCGATGGGAGTTCGAACCCGACGACCCCGACTCGACGCTTGTGCAGTCCCAGCACATCGGGATGCTCGAGTACTTCGAAACGAGGATCGCGACCGACAAGGAGAACCCCGACCCCAAGGGCTTCGAGCTCCGCGACTACCTCTATAACTACGGCGGTGCCGACGACTGGTTCCTGGGAGCCTGGGGACTGCTGCGAGTGTCGGGCTGCGACTTCAACAAGAAGTTGAAGGACCTCGACGACATCTATGCGTCCCAGGGCATCAAGTTCGACCCGCTGCAACCGCTGCCCGACAATGTCCCAGCCAGTTGCCAAAATGAAAAGGATCCAGTGCAGCGCGAGCCCGGGAACCCCTGCCCGGCCGGGGCGTCCTTACGGGAGTTCAGCGTGTTCGCGATCAACCAGGACATCAAATTCAACGACATGCAGGACGACGATCCGGGCACGTTCGAGCATGACCCCAACGGGGTGATGTATGTCCTGGAGGAGGACCTGGCGGCGATACGCGATGGGAGCAAACAGCCGGAACCGTTGGCCATCCGCGCCAATCAGGGTGACTGCATCGAGGTCACGCTGACCAACGACATCGACCCGGCCCTGATGGCACCGCACTGCTTCGAAGCGATCGAACCGGGGCAGCTCGCGACGGACGCCGCGAACACCTTCCCCGAGTGCATCGACGAGCCGCCCAACAACGAGGTCAACGTGCCGGGCTTCCGCCCGTTCCCGGTGAGCTCGCGGGTGTCGCTGAACCCGCAGGGGGTCAACTACCACATCGGCTCAGACGGGGCGAACGTGGGGTTGAACTTCAACACCACGATCCCGCCGGGCGAGTCGATCCTGTACCGGTGGTATGCCCCCGACGAGTTCGGCCTCGGCATGCTGCACGACCGGGCCGATGTGCAGAACCACCTCCACCACGGGCTCTACGGCGGCCTGATCATCGAGCCGACGGGCTCGGAGTTCCTCGACCCGAGGACGGGCGCGCCGATCAAGAGCGGCCAGGAGGCCGTCATCGTCGACCCGAACGGGCCCGACTTCCGTGAGAACGTGTCGCTGATGAACAGCGACCTGGCGCTGTTCCGCAACGACGGCACGGCCGTCCCGGACAACGAGGACCTCGCGGTCGAGCCGAGCGCCGAGGCCGACGACCCCGAGGACCAGGGCGAGTTCTCGATCAACTACCGCAACGAGCCGTGGAACCACCGGTTCGCGGACAACAACGACATCTCGCTGATCTTCAGCTCGCTGGTGCACGGCGATCCGGACACGCCGCTGTTCAGGGCCTACCCGGGTGACTTCGTGCGCTTCCGGGTCGGGCAGGCGGTCGGCGATCCCCGCTCGACGGGATTCGCGCTCCACGGGCATAAATGGCGACGCTCACCGGACGACCCCGAGTCGCAGATCGCGGCGTTCCAGGGTCAGTTCAACCCCGCGGTGAGATACAACATCCATCTCGACCCCGACGTGTTCGGCGGTGCGGGAGGTCCCGGCGAGTTCCCGGGCGACTACCTGTATCGCAGCGGCACGCTGCTCAGGCACCTGCCTGGCGGGCAGTGGGGCATCTTCCGGGTGCTGCCGGCGCTCGATCCCACTCTGGTGCCACTGCCCGACAATCCG
>WHSQ01000121.1:4498-4877 GCA_009380005.1 Actinomycetota bacterium
CCTCTGGAGCCCCGCGGCCACCGCGTCAACTTACGGCAGGGCGTTGGTCCTCCTCCCGCTGGGCGCCTACCTGTTGCTGGGTCAGGCCATGGTGGGGCTGACCGCGCTCACGTGGCGCCTCCCGGCGTTCGCCCGGAGGCGCGACCAATCCTCTGATTTCGGTACCGCGTTGGTGAGCACCGCCAGCCTGGCGGCGGCGGTCCTCGCGCTCATCACCGTCGCCGTCGTGAGCTATCTGCGGCTTTCGGTCCAGGGAGCGCTGCAGTGAGCCGGGGGAATGCTGCAGTGCGCCGGCGCCGCGGCGGTGCTCACGCGACGAGTCGGCGCGGCGCCGCTGCTCACGCGCCCTCGCTTGGCCGCGAGCGTCCGCGCCGCCTGC
>WHSQ01000122.1:0-4599 GCA_009380005.1 Actinomycetota bacterium
CATGCTCGAAGCCGAGAAGCGCTTCTACCGGGTCCAGGGATTCCGCGACATCCCCGCGTTGCAGGCCGCGCTTCGTTCTTGTCTCAGGGAGGTGATTGGATCGGAGGAAGAAGCCGCGTAGTGTGTCGTCAGTCAGTGGAGGGCCGTCTCAAAATCCACGACGGACGGGACATCCTCCGACCGACTACCTCTCCGAAATCTCTCTGTTTTCTCTCCGATTTCTCCCCGCCCGCCGGAACGCGCTTGAGGAGCGTGAACAGGGCCGAGTTGATCGTCGCAACTAAAATTCTCAAAGTTTATGGTTCTCCGCGATTGAGCGGGGGTAGGGCGGCCTAAACCCGACGCGCAAACCGCCGCACTCCATAGCCTTCGGCTTGTCGAAGAGTCGAAGAAGGAGGTACGGCGGTATGCCCGGCCAGGCTATCAACGCCACGCTCGATCTCGAAGGACTCGAGGTCATCGGAGTGGTCGCCTTCGGCGACCTGATCGAGCTGGTGGTGGAGTCCCGTTTCGACGCTGGGGCCTGTCGCAGTTGTGGCGGTCTCGCTCCAGAACCCAAGGAGCGGCCCGAAGTCCTGGTGCGCGATCTGGCGATCAGCGGAAGGCCCGTCGTGCTGCGGTGGAGAAAGAGACGCTGGCGGTGCACGTATTGCCACAGCTCTTGGACCGAGGCCCATCCCCAGATCCCGCCTCGGGCGCGCATGACGCTGCGGTTCAAAGCGCAGCTTGCGAGCCAAGCCGCCGCCCAAGGCAACTTCTCGCAGGTGGCCGCCCAAGAGGCCGTGTCCTATGACACCGTGGCGCGCGCCCACAAGGCCCGGGCTGACTTGGTGCGCCAGCGGCGTTCCCGACCGGCGCCAAAGTGGAGTTCCCCCGATTCGGCAGACACGGTTGACTATGCCGCTTCCTCGGTCGTAACGTCCAGCTGCGCGCATCTCCTCTCATATTGAGCCGGGGACAGATACCCGAGCGAAGAGTGCAGCCGACGAAGGTTGTACCAGCCTTCGATGTACTCGAAGATCGCGCTGCGCGCCCGGGCACGGTTGGGCCACGCGTGGCGGTGGATGAGCTCACACTTCAAGGTGGCGAAGAAGCTCTCGGCGACCGCGTTGTCCCAACACTGGCGGGGCCGGGACAGCGACTGGCGGATCCCGTTGTGCTCGAGCAGCGTTGTGAACTCCGACGACGTGTATTGCGAGCCCCTGTCCGAGTGGAAGATCAGGCCCGGGGAAGGCCGGCGCTTGCCGACCGCCATCTGAAGTGCGTCGCAGGCGAGCTCGGCGCGCATGTGCTCGGCCATCGCCCAGCCCACCACGCGCCGCGACGCGACGTCGATCACGGTTGCGAGATACATCCATCCCTCCCAGGTCCGGATGAAGCTGATGTCTGAGCACCACAGGCGATCGACCTCGATCGTTCCCGGCCCGAAGGCGCGCTTGACGAGGTCGACCACGGCTGCGGCGTCGGGGTCGGGGATCGTGGTCTTCTTGAAGCGTCTGCGGGTCCGGCCCACGATGCCGTTGGTCTGCATCAGCCGGGCGACCCTGTTCTCCCCGCACACCTCGCCGCGCGCTTTGAGCTCGGCGTGGACGCGCGGGGATCCATAGGTGCCCTTGCTGTCCGAGTGGACGGTCTCGATCTTGTCGACCAGCTCCTCGTCGCGGCGCTGGCGCCGAGAAGGGACGTGGCGGAGCCAGGCATAGAAGGCGGCACGGGAGACCTCGAGCAGCGCACAGGCGCGCTTGACGTTGCGCTGCTCAGCTCTCTCCACCTCGATGAAACGGATACACGTTCAGCGGGTCTCCTTTGCGAAGAGGCGAGTGGCCGGGGGGAATCTCACCCCCCGGCTCTCTCAGAACCCGGCGTGAGCCTCTCGACTCACCGGGCTCCCACCGTCCAGCCGTCAGGTGGCATGCCAGCCCGCCAGTGCTCGAACAGGTTCGGCTGGCGTCGATAGACGTCAACCAGCCACTGGCGGGCGCGTCGTGGGCTGTCGCGTAGCCGTTTGTATTTGTTCATCGCCCACCGGACCAGGTAGGCATTGATTCGTCTGAGCACGGGCTTCAACTGCGAACGGTAGAAGCGTCCGTAGTAGTTGAGCCAGCCTCGCACGACCGGATTGACGAAGTCGGCGAACTCCTCAAGCGTCCGGTCACTGCGCCGATTGATACGCCAGGCTCGAATCACGGTTCCCATCGCACGTTTGGCATCGCGGCTCACCCCCGGCAGAAAACTGACGAAAGGTTCGCCGGTCTTGCTCATCGCAAAGCGAGGACGGAATGTGTATCCGAGGAAGTCGAACTTCTCGTGCTCGTGCGAGCCGGTGCGGTTCGAGTCCTTGCAATACACGATACGGGTCTTGTCGGGATGGACCTCAAGACCCCACCTCGCCAGCCGTCGGGCGATCGAGTCCCTTACGAATCGGGCTTGCCGTTCGCTGATGCAGTGGACAACCACGCCATCGCAATAACGCTCGAACCACACGATGGGAAATTCCTCCGCCATCCACGTGTCGAATGCGTAATGCATGAACAGGTTGGCCAACAACGGTGAGATCGCCGAACCTTGCGGAGTTCCCCGATCTCGCTGCACCACGGTTCCGTCTTCGTGCTGAAGCGGCGCTTCGAGCCACCGCTCGACGTAGAGCAGAATCCATCGCTGGTCGGTGTGGCGGGCAACCGCTTGAAGAACGAGATCGTGGTCGACGCTGTCAAAGAAGGCCCGGATGTCAAGGTCGACCACCCAGTCCACCTTCCCAGCAGCGCTGCCGGCAAACCCCGACTGCGTCCAGGGCCGATCGGCCGGGTCGATATCCGTGACCGCTGGGTTCGCGGCTGAGGAGTTGCAAGATTATGTGGAGCGGATGTCCGGGGCGACCCTCCCTCTCAGCCGCGGACGGCTCGAAGCGCCGCCCAACGGCGCGGAGGCACCGCCGAGCGGGGTGGTGGTGGCGACCGGGGAGGCGGCAGCGCAGTTCGACCAGACTACGGCGATACCGTGGGGCTGGGTCGCCCCGGTGAGCCAGAAGCTGGACGGCGCGGAGGACGACACGTTGGCGATCAGCACCGTGGGCACAACGTCGCTTGTCCTCGCCGGCGACGGGCATCGTGGCACGTTGTACGCGGCCTACGAGTTGCTCGAGCGATTGGGGGTTCGATTCTTCGCGCCCGAGTTCGACTTCTATGAGGGCCACGCAGAGCATGTGCCGCAGTCGGCGACGGTCGGCGTGGAGGAGCTGGACGTGCGCGAGGAGGCGAGCCTTCGATACCGGCGCAAGTACGTCGAGGAGGGCTGGAGCCACACGCCGGAGAACCTCATCCAAATGATTGACTGGATGGCCAAGGCACGGCTCAACATCCTCGTCCACCCGTCCGACTACAGCGCGCTTGGGCTGACGGTCTACGAGGACGTGCGGGAGACAATTCTTCCCGAGCTGGCGAAGCGGGCGATCGTCACCGAGGTCGGTGGCCATGGCTACAACAGCTGGTTGCCGCCGGAGGAGTACCCACAGTTCTACGTCGATGGCTACAACGTCTTCGACATCACCAATGGCGACGCGGTCCAGGCGTACGTGGACAACGTGCTCGACTATCTGCGGGATCGGCCCGAGGTGGAGGTGTTCGATTCCTGGCCTCCGGACACCGCCAAATGGCCGCCCGCAGTCGTCGAGAAGTACGGCAGCATCGCCAATGCCCAGGCCTACTTGACCAAGCAGCTCACCGAGGCGGTGAAGCGTGAACTCCCGGGAGTGGTTATAGAGCAGATCGCGTATGTCCCGGCGACCGAGCCCCCGGACCCGGAGTACATGTACGACGCGGAGGCGAACGTCATCGACATCGCCCCCTTCGATCGCAGCTACCGCGTCAGTATCGACGATCCCAGCGCAGAGAAGAACGCCTATTACGACGAGCTGATCCAGCGCTGGCGAGACGCCTACGACGGCGACATCGCTATCTATGAGTATTACCGCAAGTATGTCTGGCACTCGCTGCCGTGCGCCTTCATGGATCTGGTCTCCGACGAGATCCCCTACTACCAAAGCATCGGCGCAGACGGCATCGGCATGTATTCCGAACCGGCAGACTGGGTCTCCTACGAGCCGGTGCACGGCCTCGTCGCCGCTATGTCCTGGAACACCGGGCTTGATGCGGCGGACTGGCAGCGCGACTATCTGGCGCACCGGTTCGCCGACGGCTCGGAGGCGATGGCGACCTACCTCGACCGGGTCGAGGACGCATGCGCCGCGCTGTTGAACTCGCCCGCCGGCGACTACCGCAACGCCGACACGGTCACCAACGCTCTCTTTGACTTCCACGGAGCCAAGCAGGCCATCGGCACCGCGCGAGTGCTGGCGCCTGAGGGTGGCCCGGAAGCGTTCATGCTGAACAAATTCAAGGCGGCCGCAGACTACGCGATCGCGGACACGGAGACCGCCTACTACGAGCTCGCCAAGGACACCGAGCAGACGTCCGCGGCCATGCACAGGCTCGCCGACCTCGGCTCCGAGCACGCCTTCGACGGTGTGGTGCTGAAGAACATGTACAGCATGCGCCGGTACCAGACCGGCATGATCGGTGCTGCCGGCCAGACGGCCACCCG
>WHSQ01000122.1:4609-4860 GCA_009380005.1 Actinomycetota bacterium
ACGACATGTACAACCGGCATGGTGCGGGGGACGCGCCGCCGGACGGGGCATCGTATCTCAGCGACCTGTCGCCATCCTGGGCGGGTAACGGCCTGGGTCCGGTCGAGCGGGATATGAGCAACGGTCAGGACCCCGAAGGGGATGGTAGCCCGTTGACGATCGAGGGGGAGACCTACGCGAAAGGGCTCGGAGTGTTCCCGTACTCGGAGGTCGGGTATGCTCTGGCCGGGCAGTGCACCTCCTTCACGGCG
>WHSQ01000123.1 GCA_009380005.1 Actinomycetota bacterium
TCCAGACCGCGGATCCTAGTGGACCTACTGTCCGGAACCCTCGGGGCGGGCCACACAGGGTGGTGGTGCCGTGGCGGATGTAGTCGTGGGTGGCCCGCTGGGGGGTGCCGGGCAGCATCGGGAACACCGGCTGAGAGCGGTCTAACGCCTGGATCTGGGACTTTTCATCGACGGCGAGGACCACGGCCTTGTCCGGCGGGTCCATGTAGAGACCGACGATGTCACGGACCTTGTCGACGAACTGCGGATCGGTCGACAGCTTCCAGGTCTCGGCCCGGTGGGGTTGCAGCCCGAACGCCCGCCAGATCCGCGATACCGACGACTGCGACAGCCCGGTCGCTTTGGCCATGTCGCGTGTCGACCAGTGCGTGGCGTCCTTCGGTGTGCTGTTGAGGGTCTTGACGATGACCTCCTCGACCCGCTCGTCGGAGATGGTGCGTGGCGCGCCCGGCCGCGGCTCATCGAGCAGCCCATCGATGCCACGTTCGATGAACCGTGACCTCCACTTGCCGACCGTCTGCGGGGTGCACCCGAGCCTGTCAGCCACCGCGATGTTGGTCGCCCCGGTTACGGCCTCCAGCACGATCCTCGAGCGCAGCGCCAGCCCCTGCGAGGTCGTACGCCGTCGGGTGAACCGCTCCAAGGCCTGCCGGTCCTCATCAGACAACTCAAGTGGGGCTTTGGGCCGTCCTCGCACCATTCGTGATCCTCTCCAGGGATGATGGAGCCACCCTGACAGGACCACCGAGACAGGCAAGCACCTTTGATGCATATCATTCGAATTAATGACTCAAAACACTAGCCCGGAGCGCACTACCGGCCCATTCCGGCCTCGAAACTAGGCAGAAATCTGATAATCGGCACTCGCGGGAACGAAGGCCTGAGGTTCGGATGGCGGGGATTCGCAGGATGAACCGGCGGCCGGGCCGTCCGGAGGAGCAGTTGGCACGACGGGGGGCGCGTCCGGGCGCCAAGGCGAAAGCCGTCGGCGCCGAACCGGGATCAGCGGCCAGGATGCTCGGAGAAAACGATAGGATGGCCAGCCTGGATTTGGACAGCGTAGCCGGGTAAACTCGCCACCCCCATGATGTCCACACGCCGAGTCAAGGGCGCAATATCCAATTGGCCGGCCCAGTACACGCATTGAGAAATTGTGAAATTCCCAACTTTGTGAGAGGAAGCTTCCGTGACGACCGATACGCTTCTTGAAATTGCCAACGTCATGCGGGGGGAAGAGGAATTCGCTCACAAATCCCAACTTGCCCTGCCTGCTCTTGAGCGACTACTCGCGCGCCCAGATTTGTTGACAATCGGCATCGCGCGCACAGGCTTCCACGTAGATCGGTCTTCTTGGCTTTATTTCGATCCCGACATTGCAGTGACTATTGGATTCATCAAAGCGGGTCAGGTCGTCCCTATTCACAATCATGGGACCTGGGAAATCGTCGCTCCGTATCGGGGCCGCGTCACTTATACAGCCTACGAACGTGCCGACGATGGCCAAACGCCCGGCCATGCCCAGCTCGAGGTGGCCTCGAAGGAAGTCCTCTATTCGGGACAAGTCGCGCTCTGTCCGCCCCCGCCCCACGATGTGCATGGCTGGACCGTCGATGAGGACACCTACCTCTTAGCAGTCGTTGGCCCGGGTCTTCACACCCGGCGGGAGTACTACGAACCCGGCGAGCAGAGGTACCTCGAAAAGGAAGCCCAATGGCCGAACCTCCTCGCGTAACCGAGCCGAACTGCGCCCGTGACGACCCTTGGCCATCCTGGCAGCGGATAGCGGCGAGGCGATGACAAACGGGGCCGGATTCCTCGCCGGAGTTGGAGCTTCTGCCCCCGTTCGGGGGGCCATGTGCAGGCTGCCGGGGGCGGCCGCTGCCGAGACTATCGCCCGTCAGGGTTTCGACTACATCGTTATCGACTGTCAACATGGCATGATTGGCTTCGCCGAGGCCTGCGCCATGATTCAGTCGATTCGGGCGGCGGGCGTTGTTCCTCTAGTTCGAGTGCTGAAAAACGATCCGGCTGATATCGGGCGGTTCTTGGACGCCGGCGCTGGTGGAATAACTGTTCCCATGGTTGACTCAGCGCTGGATGCTGAGTTGTCGTGGCGTGCCTGTCGGTACGCACCCATTGGCGGCCGATCATACGGTCCCATTTTCGCATCAATGCATTCGGGACCAGCCACACGCGACGCACTCGAAGACGTCTCACTTATGGTAATGATTGAGACGTCCGGAGGCGTAAAGAACGTGAACGAGATCGCAGCCGTTGACGGAGTTGCAGCGATATACGCGGGACCGTCGGATCTTGCACTCGATCTCGGGGAGTCCGTAGGCGCACCTCTGGCTCGCCCTGTTGAGGAAGCCGTGGCCAGAATCCTAGAGGCCTGTCAGCGAAATCAAATCGTTGCTGGGATTCAATGTGGGACGCCCGGGGATGCACGCCGGCGATTCGCACAGGGTTTCAGCCTCGTCACTGTCGTCCAGGACGTCAAGCTACTTGCTGACGGATCTCGTGCTGCCTTGTCGATGTCCGGCGACAGTAATGAGGCCAAGTAAATCCAGAGGCATTCAATCCTGTTTCAGCGATCCATAAGACGGAATAGTTTCCATGAATTCGACGGGCGGAAAGGCCTCGTAGGCTGGGACTCTCGCCTTCACAAAATCTACGATTTGGCGCAAGTGAATCGCCGAGTGGCGTTCGAGGTGCGAAATGAGGCCGTACCCCGACAAGATGCCCCAGGGACTTTCCATTTCCTGTGAGAGCAAGTCATCGTCTACGCTCCTGCTCCAGTGCGAGAGCCTCTCGACGACTGCCTTGCCATACCTTGCAATCGATTCAAACTCTAGATACGTCTCTTCGTCGGTCCAGTATTGACGTTCCGCCAGTCGTCGAACGTCCTCCCATTCGAGAACTCCGCCCTCGATGCCCTCGACACATTCGACGGCGAATTGAAAAATGTGCCAGCTCCACTGTCCAAGCCCTCGATCCCTGTTGTCGACGAGCCGAACTGACCAGAGCGACTGAGGCAGTGCAGCTACCACGTCGGCCGTGATAGCTAGTATTTGAGCCGAGGTTTCGAGATGCTTGAGTGCTATCTCGAGGCTGTTAGACTCGATAGGGATTCCGAGTTCGCGCTTAAGGACCTCATCGGGGAAGGCCTGGAAGGCGCGACCGTCAACTACTACGGTCGGGACCGTGTCGAAGCCGAGGTCCTGCATCTCAGCAAGGTTCGTCTGCTCCGACACGGGACGTTCCTCGATGGCGTAACCCTCGCGCGAAAGCAACTCTTTCGCTCGTTGGCACGCAATTCAGCCGGGATAAGTATAGATAATGGCGTGGATGGCTGATACCTCTGGCCCTGCATGCGTGTCCTGGTTGCTCATACCTAGACCTTATGTGGTGACGAGTCCGCGATCCAGCCTCTTGGAGAACATGGATTCTTGAAGTCAAGAGGCCAGTGCACGCAGTCTAACCGGCATTGGTAGTCAGGGGCGCACGCACCGGCAAGCCGTCGCGTTTCCCCATCCTCCTTTCAAACCGTACGTGCCGTTTCGGAACCTGTCAAGCGGAATGAGACAGGTGTTCATTCGTGGGTCTTCGTGAAGAAGCGGGGGGAGGCGCCGTTGGGGGGCGCGTAGCAGTTCCTTCGTGAGGGCCAGGGGCCTCGCGAGTCTTGCGGATGTCACAGTCCAGCGAGATCGGAGGCCCCTGGTGGTCCTGGAGGGTAGTGGTTGCGCTGCGCGCATGCTTGGACTCGACGACTTCGGGGTGGTCGCCTCTGAGGTGGTCGACGACGAGTTGCACGTGCTGGTCGAGACCCCCGATGGGCAGGTGATGGGCTGCCACGACTGCGGGGTCCGTGCCGAGTCCAAAGGCCGGCGCACTGTGAGGGTGCGTGATCTGCCTGCCTGCGGACGTCCGGTCGTGCTGGTGTGGCGCAAGCGGCTGTGGCGCTGCAACGAGCCGTTGTGCCCGGTCCGCACCTGGACCGAGTCGTCGAGGCACGTCGCCGCGCGAGCGATGCTGACCGGCCGCGCCCGCGAGGAGATCTGCCGTCGGGTGGGCGAGGACGCGGACGCGGTCGCCGAGGTCGCCCGCGACTACGGCGTGGGTTGGCACACCGCCATGGCCGCGGTCCGCGAGCATGGCGAGGGCAGGGTCGACGACCCCGCCCGCCTGGATGGGGTCATCGCCCTGGGCATGGACGAAACCTCCTGGTTGAGGGCCACTCGGACGCATCACACGCTGTACGTGTCGGGGCTTGTCGACACGCTCACCGGCCGCCTGCTCGATGTCGTACCGGACCGCACCGCTCAGGCCGTGGCCTCATGGTTGGCCCGCCGCGACCGGCGCTGGCTGGCCCGCATCGGCGTGGTCACGCTGGACCCGCATCGCGGGTATGCGCACGCGGTCGGCGCTCATCTCAGCCACGCCACCCTGGTGGTCGACCACTTCCACGCGGTCGCGTTGGGCAACCGTGCGGTCGACGACGTCCGCCGCCTCGACGGTGCCACCATCGCCGACGAGGCGATGGCCCTCACTCGTTCGAGCAACCTCGACACCCATGCCGCCTCCACTCCACGAGCCGGACCAAGACGGAGTATCGACCCGGTGCCCTCAGCAGCTCGGTAGGCCCTACCGGCGTTCACCCTGAGGGCCGGGTAACCGATAAGAGAGCCTGCGCCACTTCTGGTCCTACAAGCGCCGCGGCTGGGCGGCCAAGCACTTCAAACGCTGGCCCGCCCCGAGGGTTCCGGACAGTAGGTCCACTAGGATCCGCGGTCTGG
>WHSQ01000124.1 GCA_009380005.1 Actinomycetota bacterium
CCCGGAGCCATTCGTCGATCACGCCAGTGAAGGGGTCGATGAGCTTGCCGCGCGCTGGGCGCGGTGCGTAGCCGAGCGCGGCTCGCCCGTTCTCGAGGTATTTCTTGGCCGTGCGCCAGTCGCAGCCGGCCTCGGCCGCGATCGCTGCGTAGCTATAGCCGGCGTCCTTCAAAGGTTTCAGGGCGCGCAGGTTCATCCAGGCCTCCTGGGTAATCATGGAGACGGTCCTCCCTCCTCGGTGTGACTTGCCTGTCACCCGGGAGGGTGGGCCTATCTCGATCTCAGATGACGGATTTGTCCCTGGCCGCGTCCGACACGTTTAGCTGTACGCAGTCCGACATGTTTCACCGTACGCCGATACCGCGGTCACCGGCGAGCCGTCGGGCGTCTCGGCGCCATCCTCGACGCGGGTCTCGACGTTGGAGTTGAGGTCGTATGCGAAGCGGGTGAAGGTGAAATCGGCCGTCTCCGCGTCATCGGCCTGCTTGCGGTGGCGGACCTTTTGCACCCGGTCCAGCGCGTCGTAGGCGACCTCGGTCCGAACCGGCTTCTCACCCGCCTGGGTGATACCCGAGAAGTCACGCGCGAGCACCAGCTGGTTGTTGGCGTTGTAGTCGTAGACCGTCTTGTCGTCACGCTTGTCACCGTGCTCGAGCAGCGGGCCATCCGAGGCATAGGCCCAGCTCTCGGTGCGCTGGAGGGCTCCCTCCGCGAAGCTGCGGGACCGCTGTTGGCCGCGCGCGTTGTAGTCGAAGACAGACGGCGGCCGATTGAGCCTAGCGGCACCGATGGCTCAGGGTTTTCATTACGCGTTGGCTTCAAACAGAGCCGTGGCCACATCGGCCATTGTTTCGTTCGGTGCGTCGCCAGCTACGTACACGAAGATCTCTTCACCAACGAAGAACGCATACGAATCGCCCCGGGGCCCTCGCATGCGGATCCCGCCTCCCCCGAAGGCCGACTCACCGGTCCGGGCCGCCTCCCCGAGAACGTCTGTCCCGATCTCCCGCGCGACTGCTTCGAAAGGAACGCCCTCCGGCAGCGTGTATGCGATTGCCAGAACCCGGACGCCGGTCGGTTGACCCGATTCGGTCGCAACCCTTTAGACCTCGAAACTCAGCGGCTTGAGGGCAGCGAATCCCTCCATGAACTGGCCTCTTAACTCCTGCTCGATCGAGGCTGAGACAGGACTGAACCTGAAGCCTGGAGGCTCCTGCAGGATCCCCACCGATGGTGGCGATGCCGTTGGAGTGCTGGCGAGCGTTGGGGCCTCGGAACTCTTACTATCCGGCTTCGAAGACAATCTTTCCGGCTCGGAGGAAGGGCATCCCCCGATGACCGCAGCGCCTATCAGAAGCATCACCAGGGCTATCTGTCGATTCATGAGTCAGGGGTCTGCGCGCGAGCCTGGGCCGTTCCGAGGCCGGCTCCCAGGAGGCACGCCACGGCTGCTAATGGTGTAGTGAGGAGAATGAGGCTTACGTAACCGCTATCCATCTGGGCCAGGTACATCGCGCTCACGAAGACGATTGCCATCAGCACGTAGCCCAGCATTCCCGCTACGACGCCGGGTGTGGGCGCAGCGGAGGTTGATTGCCGACTCGCGAGGAAAGATCCGACCGCCAGGGAGAACAAGAGCGCCCCGATGACTTGGAGAACGATTCGCCAGGACAAGTCAGAGGGAACATCGCGCTGCGTCCAGATGAGTATGCCACCCAGGCAGGCGCCTAGCAGGATGCAGGCCGCGACCACGGGAAGAGCGCGCAGTGCCAAGGACCATGTGGATCTGGTCGTCGGGCCTTGGGTATTAGCCACCGGAGCACCCCGTCGAGTAGAACCGCGGTCCACAATAGGTAGCGTAGTCCGGTGCATACGGAGAATAGTGCCAGGATGGCGGCGCCTGCGGCCGGGGGCGAGTAGTTCGTGGTCCAGTCATGCCCCTTGGCTGCGATGTCCCGCGTTCCCTCTCCGTAAAAGCCGAACCAGCCTGACGTCCGTACGACCTGCCAGCTCAACACGGCGTCAACAGCATAACCGACGCGATTATGGGCCGCGCACTCACCTGCAACGTCGCCACGGAACCTGTTGTCAATGACGGCTTTTGCTATCTGCTTGACATCTTTGTCACGACGTATTCAGATTCCAAACTCGCCCAGGCCGAACTCTGCGTCTCCTCGCCCTTTGCATCGAGCAGTTTCACGCATACAACTCTCATGATCAGCGCCCCGTGAAGACGGCCTTGTAGTCGCAGGCGTAGTTCACGGCTCCCGTGACCCTGTTGTAATAGAAGTGCACCTGGAACGGTCCGGACGGAGAGAGTCCCGTCAAGTGGTGGACTTTTTCGCACCGCCATCTCACCTGACTAAGCGATAGCTGCAAGCAGTTCCTTCGGCGTCTCACCTCCCTCTAGCTGCTGATCGATCCGGCGCATCGACTCGAGGCTGAAATAGCGACGGTCGGCCACCTGCCATTGGGAGCGGCACCGATCTTGGAGGAGACCTCGACGTCCATGATCATCTGGGCGAGTGATCGAACCTCGTCGCGCAGGATGTCGCCGTCATCTTCCTTGAGAAGCTTGCCGACGAACGACGTGAGGTCCATCCTGTCCCTAGCCATTGCCCTCTCCTCTCTGGTTGCTTGACCCAACTCAGATGAGGATGGCGATGGCCACCTTCGTTCAGTCGAATTTCAACCGCGAATTTCCACCATTTCTCGGGACGCTAACTCCGGACAGGCTTCGGAATGTCGGCGTAACGTACTTGCCCCACTGGGCGATATTGCTGCCGTCCGCGGTCAAAGCTTTGACTACCGAAGGGTTGCCGAGGTTCGAGCCGGGGATGACTTGCCTCGAAGCCGCAACTACTTCGTTTTATAAGCCACCGCTTCTAGTGAAGATCGAAGCTGCTTCTGCGAATTCCAGCTGTCGGGGCCAGCCTTGCGGCATTCGTGGCGCTGGAAGCGTCCCTTGTGGCATCGGGAGCGTCAGCGGATGTCGCACCACGCGCGAACAACTCGGGAATGTCGTAGACGTAACCCGGCGCGAAGAGGAGCAGAGCAACTGCGGTCGCCAGCCAGATCGGAACCAATCGCAGTCGGGTCGTAGGCATATTCAGAGTCCTCATTGAGAAGGGCAAGAAAACCCTTTCCCTCGGTTCGAGGCATGGTTCATCCAACAACGACAACTATCTGATCAGGCTCGGTCGAGTGATTCGTGTAGATCTGCACCCGCACCGAAGGCCCATCCATCGGCCATCTCAGGAAGGCCTCACCAAGGACGTTGCTGGCCACCAGCTCTCCCGAAGAGACCTCAAGCCGGCCATCGTAAATATTGAGTGCGGGCAACTCGATCTCCTCCCCGACGTCAGCCATCCGGAGCTCAGTCGTGCCCTCACTCTCCTCCTTGGTCCCCACTGCAACGCAAGAACTTGTTGATGAAACAGCTCGGCCACCCATCGATTCAGGGATCTGTCCTGATCTTGAATCCATGATGAGGATCAGGGAGTTCGTCGGTATGACGGAACGGGACTCCACGCCCATCAGCCACCTCCGCGAAGAATCTGGAGAAGGCGGGCAACTGCAAGCCCCTGCTCTCTGCTGCAAGCCAGACATTGCGGATAGAGACGCTGCGCGGCGTTCTCCCAGTTGAGGGCTGAGACCGGCATGTGATCGGGAATGAAATGGCCGGACTTTGTGCCAGGGCTAATCGTGCCGCACGTATGGCATCCAAACCTGTAGCCGAGATCGTCAATCGCTGCTCGTTCAGCAGCGCTGAAGCTTTGAGAGGCACTTCGCGCTGGAATCGACTCAGCTGCATACGGTCCAGGCCGCAGCAAGCGGCTTGTGGCCTCAGGAACCGCCCTTGTGGCCCGACCGGCCGCGAGCGAACCTTCGAGAGCAGCGATATCTGCCCTTATCGCCTGTCGGGCTACGGTGAATTCCACGGCCGCCCCCGCTGTCGCGGCGGTCGCTTGGATGTGAGGTGTTATCCGACCGATCGCTGCGGAGGGTTGGTAGGCCGCTCCCTTATAAGGAAGAGGAATGTCTCCCTCCATGAGACCGAAACTGAGCATCTCGGTCGCGCTATTCACGTACTCGGTGGAGAAGTTGGAGAAGCCACGCCCGGCATCGATAGTCGCGTCTTTCGGCGAGAATCCCTCCCAGAAGCCGGGGGACGCATCTTGGTTTGCGAGATGCTCACGCGCAGTCTCAGGGGTCATCAGCTCGCCGGAGTTGGGATCCACGAAGACCCCACTAACACCACCCCCGCCCGCAAAGCCGCCTGGGCCAGCTGTGGGGCCGTCGACGGCCCCGCCGTGTCCGTCGAGCAGCGGGGCATGGCCATCCCATTCGATGTAGCTCAGCGGGTTGCCGCCGGCCAGGGCGTAGCGGTTGCCGGTGATCGGGTCGGACGACAGCCCGAGGTTGGCGAGGGCTCCCTTGAAGAGATCGGGCTGGAGGAAGCGGGCCGTGTCGGGGCCGAAGCGCCGGGCCCCCATGTCGAGGGTGCCGGATCCCGAGTCGAAGCGTTTGGCGGTGTAGCGGTAGGCGTTGAGCGGGTCGTCGGTCCCCGATGCCCCGGTGACCTCCTCCGGGTCGGAGGTCAACTCCTTGTCCTCCTCGCCGTAGGCGTCGTAGCCGTAGGCCGCCTTCACCGTGGAGTCGGCCGTCGAGTCGCCGGCGGCGTTCTCGAGCAGCAGCGACACCGAGCCGTGCACGTCGTAGGCATAGGTGTAGGTCTTGGTATCGCCCTCCACCGGGGCGT
>WHSQ01000125.1:0-2007 GCA_009380005.1 Actinomycetota bacterium
GCGGCCGTGGCGGCGCAGGAACCTCGCCAGACCGAGCCCGTAGGAGCCGGTGCCCTCCACGCCGAAGGCCACCACGCGTCCCTGCGCGTCGGCCCAGGCCAGCAGCTCGGCGTAGCCGGCGCTGGTGGCTGGGACGAACCGTTCTTCGAGTCGTCCGCCGAGCCCGTCGAGGGCCACCGCGACGTGCTGGTCCTTGTGGGTGTCGACGCCGACGATGACATCGGAGCGGTCAAGCGCGATGCTGGTCATGGCTGTTGATCTCCTCATAGCAGGTCAACGGTCACGCTCGCCGGTCGGGCGGGCGGACAGGACTGCGAGGGGACCTGGTGCGGTCAGGCTATGAGGTCACTGCCAGCTCGGCCGGTGAGCCATCTCAGTGCTGCCGCCCCGAACGGTCGACAAGTCAACCCCAGACACCACGGTCGGTCGTTAGAAGGGTCAGACCGCCAGAGCAGCAGCAAGAGGATCATCGCAGTCGTTGGAGGTGTGCGGTCGGGAGTGGCTGCGGGCCACGCCCAGGTCGACCAGCAGCTGCGCGACCGGCTTGGAGGTCATCGACGTGCCCCGGTCGGCGTGCAACGTCAGCTGGTCACGCTTGATGCCCTGTCGGGCGAGGCGCTCAGCGATGAAGGACTCGGCGAGCTCACCGGTCTCGGCGGGGGCGACCATCCACCCACCACGTAGCGGGAGAAGATGTCGATGATGACGAACAGCTCGTAGTAGACGCCGCGTTCGGGGCCTTGGAGCTTGGTGTAGGGGTCGGACCGAGGCGCGGTTCCGTGGTTTCCCACGGTCCGTCTCCTCGGCCCGCCCTCCGAACCCGGCGTGCGACTCTCACCGCACCGGGCTCTCCACGGGTTCATGCCGTTGTTGCGGGTGATCCTGTCGTTTCGCTCGTCCATGGTGTGGGGATGCGTGTCCCGCGGTAGCGGTAGCGAACTATCGCGACCTGTTGTGACCGGAACATCGCAACCTCGCCGTCGCGGATCTCCCAATTCGGGAGGTGACGGCGGCGAAGCGCTCCCCGGTTCAGTCCTGCGTGTCGCTTGCGGAGCCATCCGACGATGCGCCACCATGTGAAGTGGTCGACGTAGCGGAAGGTCCGTGAGGACACGCCGTGACGGAAATAGTTGCACCATCCTCGCAGCACACGGTTGACCGCGTGCAGCAGATCGGCGAGCGTTCGATGCTTGTGGCGGCGCGTGAGCGATCTCACTTTGCTCGTCACCGAAGCCAGAGACTTCTTCGACGGGTAGGTGTAGACTACTTGCTTGCCGTTGTGGCCTCGTACGCGACGGCGCTGGATGCGCCACCCCAGAAAGTCGAAGCCCTCATCGATGTGGCAGACCCTCGTCTTCTCGACCGACAGGCGCAGACCCATCGGCGCGAGCACTTCGGTCACCTCGCCCCACAGCGCCTCGGCGTCATCGCGGGTGCCGTTGACCATGACGAGAAAATCGTCCGCGTAGCGGACGAGTCGCATGGTGGCGCCACCAGCACGTCGATGCTTGGCGCGTGTCCATGACGGTCCGAGCGCTTCCCACTTGCGCGCGAAGTGCTCATCGAGTACGGACAGGGCGATGTTGGCCAGCAGTGGTGAGAGGATCCCCCCTTGCGGGGTGCCGGTGATCGTGTCCCGGTTGACGCCATCCTCAGAAAGGATGCCCGCCTTCAGGAACGCCTTGACCAGCCGCAGGATGCGCTTGTCTCCGACTCGCTCTCGCACCCGCGCAACAAGTGTGGAGTGTGAGATTTCGTCGAAGCATGCCGCGATGTCGGCCTCGAACACCCACTCGTAGTTCCGAGTCGGTGTGCCAAGGAAGTGAATCTCGGCGATGGCGTCCTGGGCTCGCCGGTTGGGACGGAAGCCGTAAGAGCCCGGCTTGAAGTCCGCCTCAAAGATCGGCTCGAGCACCAACTTCAACACGGCCTGCACGACTCGGTCGGCGACGGTCGGGACGATGGCTTCATAGTGCTTCTCCTGTCAGTTGTTGTGGGGCTTGGCGA
>WHSQ01000125.1:2016-4749 GCA_009380005.1 Actinomycetota bacterium
GGGTCAGTGTCCACCGACCCGTCCCCAGCCTGACGTGCGTCGCCGGTAACGGCGGGGTGCGAAGCTCAGGCGTTGTGGCCCAAGGGCTCTCGTTCCATCCGGGAGCCACAGGCCCGGGGAAGACCGGACGGGTGAACGTGAGTGAACCCCTGATGATGCCTCGTGATCCCAGGCCCCACCGATGGGTTGTCGTAATGGGGTGCAGGGCTGGCCGCTGAGAAGCGGCAGGCGCTGGCCGGTAGCTGTCGGTGACGCTCGAAAACTGAGCACTTTCGTCGCTCGAAAAGTGAGCAGGTCTGGCTATTGTGCCGTGTTTTCGGCGCGGGCGGAGGGCAGGGTGTCGATCCCGGTGTTGCGGAGTCGGTAGCTGGCGCCTTTGAGGGTGAGTACGTCGGCGTGGTGGACGATGCGGTCGGTCATCGCGGCGGCGACGGCTTGGTCTCCGAAGACACCGCCCCAGCCGCTGAAGGGCAGGTTGCTGGTCAGGATCAGCGAGGCGTGCTCGTATCGGGAGGACACGAGCTGGAAGAACAGGTTCGCGGCGTCTTGCTCGAAGGGCAGGTGTTGGGTCGGGGACGAGACGCCGTGCACTGTTTCCGGTGTCGGTTTTCCCGTCCCCGCCCGCCGAACCGGACGTGCCCGTTGGCCGAGCATCCGGCTCTCCATGTGATCCGGTGGATCAGGTGAGGTATTCACTGACCTGGCCGACGAACGCCGCATCGTCGTGGTTGGTCCGGCGGAAGCGTGCTCCGTCCGGGTCGACTTCGTCGATGTTGTATGGCGTGCTGATCTGCGCTCCGCGGTAGCGGTAACGTTCGACCCGCATCTTCGCCGGGTTGTAGAGGACGAGCCCGCCCTCGGTGATGCGATCGGCCCCGTAGTAGCGGCGCCGCAGTTGTTTCCAGGTCAGGTGAGGGTGCTTGCGGCGGATCCAGAGGATCATCCTCCACCACGCATACCAGCCGAGGTAGGAGAACGTCTTCTTCGATGCGCCGTAGCGGAAATAGGCAGCCCAGCCCCGAAGGACTGGGTTGACCGTCCGCAGCACCTCCTCCAACGAGAGCGATGTGGTGCTCCGCCCTGTCAGTGTCTTGATCTTGTGCATCACCGACGCCAGGGCTTGCTTGGACGGGATGGTGAGCACGACGCGACGACCGTCGCCCCAGGATCTTCGCTGGATGTGGAAGCCCAGGAAGACGAAGCCGTCGTCGATGTGGGTGATATGGGTCTTCTCGACCGAGAGGGTCATCTTCAACTCCCGCGTCAACAACTCGCCGATCTCCGCCCGCAAGGTCTCGGCGTCGGACTTGGTGCCGTGCACGAGCACGACGAAATCGTCGGCATACCGCACCAGCCGGTAGTTCGGCAGCCCGCTGCGGCGGCGGTGTTGACGCCGCCACGGTGGGCTCATGTCGCGGTCCCAGATCCGGGCGAAGTGCCGGTCCAGAACGGACAGGTAGATGTTGGCCAGCAGCGGAGACGCGACCCCGCCTTGCGGCGTCCCCGTCAGCGAGTCGACAAACCCACCCTGTTGTTCGACGATGCCGGCCCGCAAGAACGCGCGGACCAGTCGCAGCACCTTACGATCGGCGATGCGTTCGGCCACCAGTCCCATGAGGATCTGGTGGTCGACGTTGTCGAAACAGGCGGTGATGTCGCCTTCCACCACCCACTCATAGGAGCGGCTGGTGAGCTGATGGATCTCGGCAATAGCATCCTGGGCTCGCCGTCCGGGCCGATAGCCGTAGCTCGACGGGTAGAAGTCGACCTCGAAGATCGGTTCCAGGATCAGCTTGAGCGCCATCTGCGCCACGCGGTCGCGCAGGGTCGGGACGATGGCTTCATAGTGCTTCTCCTGTCAGTTGTTGTGGGGCTTGGCGATGATGCGGGTGGAATCGGCGACACGTTGGCGGCAGGCGTTCTCGACCTCGGCGCCGAAGGGGATGCACCAGCTGCCGGCGGGATCATGGCGTGCGTCGAGGTAGCCGCGCTGGAGCCAGTAGTAGACGACGTTGGTGCTGATGTGCAGCCGGTCGGCGACCTGGTTGACGGTCCGCTCGTCGCCGCAGCAGGCAGCCGCGTCGGGGTTCTGACGGGGCAGGTGCCGGGAGGCGGCGATGCGGGCCCGGCAGTCGGCCTCGACCTCGTCGGTGAACGCGATGGCCCAGCGGCCGTCGTGGCAGCGGCGCGCGGGCAGCAGCCCGTGGCTGATCCAGTAGTGCACGGTGTTGGTGGTGACGCCCAGGCGGGCAGCGACTCCCGAGACGGTGAGCTCGCCGGCCTCGAGCATGCCGGGGGCGGGGATGCGGTGGTAGTAGCGCAGGTTGCCCGCCGCGACCCGGTCGAACGGTTTGCCGGTGCCCGTGGTGTGCCCGGCGGCGGTGAGCGCGGCGGCGAGCTCGGCGTTGGTCATGGTCGGGCCGAGCTCGCGCGCCAGGGCAACCGTGGCGGGGTCGGTGCGGCGCCGTTCGTACGCGGGGCGGGGCCGTGCGAGGGTGAGCTCGTCGGCGGCGCCGGAGTGCCAGCGGATGCCGACGCGCAGCTTCGTCCGGTCCGGCTCGGGCAGCAAGGTGACGTCAGCCACGAGGGTGCGCAGCAGCCGTTTACGGTCACGGTCGCTGGTGGACTCTGCCGCCCACAGGGCGGGCAGGTCGGCGGCGAGCGCCTCCAGTTCGGCCCGGGCGGGCAGCGGAGCGGTGGCGGCCTGGGCGGCAGCCAGCGCCGCGTCGGCCT
>WHSQ01000126.1 GCA_009380005.1 Actinomycetota bacterium
AGCCCGTTCGGCCATCCCCACGAGGCCGTAGCCCGACGACCGACCGGCGCCCGACTGGCCGGCGTCGCCGTCATCGCGCAAGCTCAGGCGAACGCAGTCGTCGTCGCCGGTGACACGAACGTCGACGTGGGTCGCGTGGCGTGCGTGCCTGACCGCGTTCGTGATCGATTCCTGGGCGAGGCGATAGATGGCGGCCCCGACCGACGGGGCGAGGTCGTCGAAGTCGCCCGACAGCTCCACGTCGACACGCGGCCAGTCCCCGGTCCGGCGGGCGAGCCGCGCGAT
The DNA here is from genome assembly GCA_009380005.1 of Actinomycetota bacterium. Classification (GTDB taxonomy): domain Bacteria; phylum Actinomycetota; class CADDZG01; order CADDZG01; family WHSQ01; genus WHSQ01. The sequence goes on from WHSQ01000126.1 coordinate 286, forward strand.
GTCGGTCACGCCCGGTTGCGGGACGAGGTCGGGTTCTTCGCCCTCGCGCAGGACGCCGACCATGGTGCGCATCTCGTCGAGGGTCCGCGACGCCGCTTCCTCGATGATCTCGAGGGCGGCCATGGCACGGTCGGGGTGGGACGCTGCAAGGGTTCGCCCGGCTTGGGCCTGGACGGCGATGGCCGAGACGTGGTGCGCGACTGTGTCGTGGAGCTCGCGGGCCAGCTGCTCGCGCTCGCGGAGCTTCGCCTGATCGATGTCGCGGATCCGGGTGTTTGCGTGGTAGCGGATCGAAGCACCGAGCGCGGCGGAGAACAGGAAGAACCCGTACCCGGCCGGTACATCGGCGGCACTCCCGACCGGTTCGACGGTGAACGTGATGGGCAGCCAGGCCAGGATGATGACCAGTCCGATCGCGGCCTCACGCCCGGCCCCCCAACGGAACAGCGAATAGGGAAGTAGGAGCGCACAGGCGGTGCTCCACGGCTTCGTCGGTTCGGCGGCCGCGATGATCGTCGCGACATCGACCGCAATCAGGAAGCCGAAGGCGACCGCGACCGCGGCGAGTGGGTGCGTGCGCCGCCACAACAGCGTTAGGGCGAGGACGACACCGACGGTGACTGTGACCGGCGGCCACGCCACGTCCCCGCGGAGGGTCCCGTCCAGGACCGACCACGGCACGAGAACGCCTAGGAGCGCCCAGTCCCGCCATACCCGGACGGGCGGCTGCGAGGGGCGGGGTTCGGCCCACAGCGCGCGGACGGCGTTTCTCACCATGATCACAGTCTAGGGAAGCCGGGTGCGCTGCGGACCAGCCGGAAGTACGAGACGCGCGCCGTCCGATCGGCTGGGGCAACTCAGGCTCCAAAGCCGATGTGGTTCTTGCCGCGTCCCGTCATCGTGAGGCCATGTCAACCAACGAAGAGGAGCAGACGATGCATGATTCCCAGGAGCCGATCCTGTCCGCACGCGGGGTGACCAAGACATACCGCACCGGCACCCATGAGGTCCCCGCTCTCCGGGGCATCGATCTCGACATCAGGCAGGGCGAACTTGTCATGGTCATGGGTCCGTCTGGCAACGGCAAGACCACCCTCCTCAACTGTCTGTCGGGACTGGATGACATCGATGCCGGCACGGTGACTATGGACGGCGAAAACTTGTTCGCGATGTCGGACGGTGACCGGACCCGTCAGCGCGCCAACCGCATGGGCTTCATATTCCAGTCCTTCAACCTGATCCCGGTCCTGTCCGCGGCGGAGAACGTCGAGTTGCCACTGCTGGTCACGAATGTGGCGCCGAAGATCGCCCGCGAACGTGCCCGGGAGATGCTGGCCCGAGTAGGTCTGGCCGATCGCGCCAACCACCGACCGGGCGAGCTGTCCGGGGGCGAGCAGCAGCGTGTCGCTGTGGCCCGCGCCCTGGTCGCCGAACCCGCACTCGTCTGGGCGGACGAGCCCACCGGCGCGCTGGACACTAAGACGGCCGGGGGGATCGTGGAGCTGCTCCGCGAGGTGAACGCCGCCGGTCAGACTCTCGTCGTCGTCACCCATGATGAGGTGGTGGGTCGATCCGGCCTCCGCCTCGTGCAGGTGTCCGATGGTCTGATCGTGCAGGACGGCGACGAACTCGTCACGCCCGACGTTGTCTCTGGGAACGGAATGCTAGCTACCGCCACCCCGGTGACGGCATGAACGTCATCGTTGTCTTGGGAACAGTCGCACTCCTTCTCCTGCTCCCGCTCATCGTGGCAGCCCTGCGTCAGCGGACGCTGGCCACCATGGCCATCCGTAACATCAGTCGCCGCCGCGCTGAGGCCATCTTGGTTGTCGCGGGAGCGCTGCTCGGAACCGCCATCATCACTTCTTCCTTGGTAGTTGGCGACGTTATCGAAGCCTCCTTTGCCGACACGGCCCGAACCGAGTACGGCCCCATCGACATCACCGTGACCGCCTCCAGGCAAGCGGACATCGGCAAAGTCATGGCACAAGCCCAAGCGACCGACATCCAAGCGATCGATGGCCTGTTGGCAACAACGACAACCACGGGAACTTTGGAGGCACCCAGCCATGATGCAGCGGTACCGCAGGTGCGTATCGTGGAGTTCGATCTCTCTGCCGCGCGCGAGTTCGGCTCAGATCCCCAGATCACCGGCCTCACCGAGACCGACGGTCTCGCGACTGGTGAAGTCCTGCTGAACTCACGCACCGCGGGCGAACTGGAAGTAACGGCCGGCGAGTCGGTCGTTCTCCACGGGTACGGCTCTCGGGTAGAGCTTGTGGTCAGTGATGTGCTTGACGAGGTCGGCTTGGCAGGTTACGGCGGAGCCATCGTCACTCCCGGAACCATCGAGGATCTGTTCGCATCGACCACACTCGTGGCGGCCGCCCCTCGCGACCAGCTGCTGGTCTCCCTTGATGGAGGGGTGTTGGACACCCGTGGGCTCTCGGATTCCGCCGTCGCGGACCTAGATGCTGCATTCGCCAGCCTCCCAGGTGTTGAGATCGAGGCATCCAAGGCCGCGGTCCTGGACAACGCGGAGAGCCAGGGGGCGGGCCTCAGCAAGTTGTTCAGCACGCTCGGTGCATTCAGTGTGCTCGCAGGGATCCTGCTCCTGATCAACCTCTTCGTCATGCTCGCCGAGGAGCGAAAGACGGAGCTGGGGATGCTCCGCGCGGTTGGATTCACGCGCGGGCGCCTGACCCGTGTTTTCGCGGTCGAGGGAGCCATCTATGCGCTGGCTGCATCCGTGTTGGGCACCGCGGCCGGCATCGGCATCGGCTGGCTCGTCGCGCTCGTAGCCGGTCCCATCTTCGGTTCGACCGCTCAAGGGGCTAGTACGCCGATCGTGATCAAACCTTCAAGCCTCGCGATCGGCGCCACCACGGGTCTGGTTATCTCGCTCGTCACCATTTGGGTGACCAGCATCCGCATCGCGAGACTCAACATCATCCGAGCCATCAGGGACCTACCCGAACCGAAGATGGTGCAGATGCGCAAGCGCACCCTTGCGCTCGCGGCGTTAGGCGTCGTTCTCGGTGCAGGTATCAGCACCGCCGGTTACGCCGGCGAGAGCGCGATCTCGTTGATGGTGGGCATCCCCATCGCGGCGTTTTCTGCCGCACCGTTGCTGCGCAAACTCGTATCCGAGCGGTTGGCTCGCCAACTCACCGCTGGGACCGTGTTGGCTTGGGGCCTAGGGGTGGACCCCTTGTTCCCCGAGATCATGGGTGACGCGGAGATCATCGTCTTCGTCCTGCGTGGCGTCGTGTTGACGGCAGGCGCGGTGTCCTTGGCCGTCAGTCTGGACCGTGTGTGGACCTTCGCGATCGAACTTCTAAGCAAGGGTGGGCGCGGCCTCGCGCCACGCTTGGGACTCGCGTATCCGCTCGCGCGCAGGTTCCGCACTTCGATGCTGCTAGGGATGTTCTCCTTGGTCATCTTCACCGTGACGATCCTCACGTCGTTCTCAGCCTCGTTCGGCAACGCCACCGGTCAGACCGTGGACAAGATCGCTGCCAACTACGACATCGTGCTGGATTCGAATCCGGCCAACCCCATCGACGTCGGCGCTCTAGTAGCCCGCGATGATGTCGCCGCCGTGGCCGGCCTCTCTCGAGACGTTGCGAACTTCGAAGCGCCACACTTGGAGGCTCCTCGATCCGGGCCCATTACCGGGTTCGATGCGGATCTGCTCGCACAGGGGACGCCGGGATTGTTCGCCAGAGACGCGTCCTACGGCAATGATGCCGAGGTCTACCAGGCAGTGCTCGACGACCCCTCGCTCGCAATCGTGCCGGAGAACTTCCTCGTTGCTGGGATGGACGTAGCGGCGTTCGCGACGGGCGACAAGTTCACTGTCATCGAGCCGGGAAGTGGCAAACCCCACGAATTGACCATCGCGGCCCTGGGCGAGACGGATTGGCTGAACAACGGAGCCCTTGTCAGCCGGGAGCTGACCACGACGCTGTTCGGCGTGGAGAACGTTGTCACTCGGTCCTATGTCGCTGTAACCGATGATGCCGATGCCGGCGCCGTGGCTACCGCGTTGAATTCCGATTTCCTCGTCCAGGGGGCCGACGCGCGCACCTTCACCGAGATCGGCACCGAAGGCCAAGGACAGCTCATAGGCTTCTTGGCCATCATGCAGGGCTTCCTCGGCTTCGGTCTTCTGGTAGGGATCGCAGGTCTGGGTGTGGTGATGGTGCGCGCGGTCCGAGAGCGTCGTAAGGAGATAGGGATGCTCCGGGCTATGGGATTCCAAAAAGGACT
>WHSQ01000127.1 GCA_009380005.1 Actinomycetota bacterium
GCTACAGCGTCAGGCAGTCCGCCAGTTCGCGCGACGAGATGACGTACGCGCCGAGCGCGATGCAGCGCTGTCTCAGTTCCCGGTCCGAGGTGACCACGACCGGCGCGTGTCCGTTGGTCCCGTATTCGAGCTCGGAGACGATGTAGTCGTCGGCGGTCTCCCCCTCCGCTGTGAACGCTCGGGCGATGTGGCGCCGCCCCGCGCTCGGGACGTAAAACCAGCCGATCCTGGCTCCGTCGTAGACGATCATCACAGGGTTCTTGGTCCGGGCCCGATAGCTCTCGAGCGCGGTCTCAAGCATGCGGCGCTTGTCGGCGATCTTCTCCGTCCTTATGTGGCCGAGCCCGACGTTGTAGCCATCGACGATCACAACGATGCGCTTCGTCGCGAGCACGTCGCGGGCGCCGCCGGTGAGATGGCGCCGTCTGAGATCGGCTGCCGTTGGAGGCGGGGTCGCTCGCCGGGGCCTCGGATGCGGTTTGTCGACCTCCTTGGGAAGCCTGGCCCGGGTGAGCTTGAGCTCTCTGCGGACCCGGGTGAAGCGCGCCTGGAGCGCCTGCAGCTCCGCCAGGAGGTCGCGCCGTTCTCTGCGTCCCGCCTTGATCTCGTTTTCGAGAGCGGAAACGCGCGCTGCGAGCCCGTCGTGGCGAGCGGCGACCTCGGCGAGGGCACTCGCGGCCTCTGCGGCTCTCTTTTCGGCCTGTCGTGCCTTCTCTCGGTGACTCTGCTCGGTGGCCGCAGCCTTGTCCACCTGGCGACGGAGACGCCTGGTCAGCTTTCTCTCCGCCATGAGCTCGCGGCCGGTGGCGTCGAGCCGGGCGCGCGCCTCCTCCTGATCACGAGCCAGCTCGCCCACCACCGCTTCGAGCATCTCGGACGGAAGCGGCTCGTCTACGGCCCATTTCGCGACGGCGCGGGCGTCCTCGGTGCGCCCGTGCGCGAGCAGCAGCGACACGGCGTGGGCGGGATCGTCCTCGCCGGCATCGACGTCCTCGATGATCTCCTCGACGAGGGCGCCCTCGTAGGGCTCCATGCAGTCCCGATGGGCGTCGCGGAAGAGTTCGAAGATCACCATGGTGAACCGCTCGTGGTGACCGAGCGCGCCCAGGATGGTCTCCCGGTCGGACAGTTTGAGCCTGCGGGGACGGCGCCCCGCCAGGGGGACGAGCCGGGCGGGGACCTCGTTGCGGCCCATGAACTCGAGCCCGAGGACGGCGACCTCGTAGAGGGGTTGGATGAGCCAGTCGGGCAGGTCGAATCCGTTGAGGCCCAGCTCGGGCGGGGCATCGCCAAGGGTGGCGGGGCCCTCAGGGTCGTCGACCGGGGGTTGGAGCTTGCCCGCCGGGCGGCTGTTGCGCATGCTCGCCTTCCGTTTCCGCGTTTGGCTGCGGGCCATTGGCTCCTCTCGTGGTCCTCTTGAATATAGGCGCGCAGGCTCGCGGAGGTCGGTCTTTCGGACGACCCAGCGTTTAGGCCCACGGACCCGCCTGTGGACCTGCAGAAGGAACTCCATGGCCGTGCCGCCCACTCTGAAAGCGTGGCAAGGTGGCTTGCGCTGAGGTGGCTCTGATAGCATAATGTAAGCATGCCGAACGTGTTGGTCCGGGACATCCCCGAGGAGGTTCACGCCGAACTGCAGCGGCGCGCCGAGCAGCGGGGCCAGTCTCTCCAGCAGTACCTTGCCGCAGAGCTGAGGCGTCTGGTCGAAAAGCCCCCGCTCGAAGAAGTTCTGGACCGGATCTCTCGCCGCCGGGGCGGGCGCGTAGGGCTCAAGCAGGCGGCTGAGGATGTCGCCGAGGAGCGGGCGCGCCGTTGATCGTGATCGATGCCTCCGTCCTCGCCAATGTCTTGGTCGACGACGGAGAAGACGGCCAGCGCGCCCGAGATCGCATCAGCAAAGAGAGTGACCTGGCGGCTCCGGATCTCGTCGACGTCGAAACCGTGGCGGTCTTGCGCAAGCGTTGGCTCGCGAGTGATCTCAGCGAGCGACGGTTGGCGTCAGCCATTGACGACCTCGAGGACGTAGACCTCGACCGTTATCCCGCGCTGGCGCTGATGCGACGGGCCTTCGACTTGCGCGCGAACGTTTCGGTCTATGACGCCTCCTATATCGCCTTGGCCGAGGGACTTGCGTGCACGCTCCTGACCACGGACGGGCGTCTTGCGCGAGCACCGGGCATTCGGTGCCACATTGAGGTGCTGGGGAAAGGTGCCTCGGCCAAAGGCCGCCCAGGGTCATAGACGCATCACCCTCTCTGGCAGCCCAGATGTTGCCTTCTTCGCCTGCGATCGGGCCCGCGACCTCTCTCGTCGTGGAGCAAACGTGGAGCATGAGAAGCGGCAACCAGTCCAACCATGTCCAACCGTGACCAAGCTGGAAGCAAGCCGTGAGCAGCCAATACGTCGAAAACTTCCGGTGAGCAGGAGCGACGCCGTCGGCATGAAAACGTCTGGAACGCCTTACAACGCAGGGGTCGCTGGTTCGAACCCAGCACCGCCCACGACGAAAGCGCTGGTCACGGGTCTGCCATTCATCAGCCTGCCGATGACGTCGCGCGCCAGGCCGCGTACAGGCCGCGGGTCAGGCCGCTTTGGTGTGTGCCTTTGGCGTGTGTGCTGCCTGATCACAGCGCCCGCCGTGCACGGGTCGCCGGGGCGGCGCCACGCCCCAGGCCGCGTACAGGCCGCGCGTTACGCCGCTTTCGTTCGCAGCCACAGTTCCTGCATCCGAGCGGCGACGTCGCCGTCCCAGTCGGGGAACAGGTGACCGTAGGTCCCAAGGGTCATGCGCAAGTCGGCGTGGCCCAGCTGCCTCTGCACCATCAGGGGGTTGGCGCCCTCGGCGATCATCAGCGCCACGCACGTGTGCCTCAACGCGTGGGTAGTGACCCCGACGAGACCGGCTTTAGCGACCGCTGGTTTCCAGAACCGACTCATGAAGTTTCCGTAGTTGAGGATGTCGCCGCACGGTGAGAAGAACACGAACTCGCTCTTAGGGGCGGTCCTCAGGTGCTCCGCTAGGAGATCGGCGATGAACGGGGGGATCGACAGCGTGCGTCTGCTGCGGGGGGTTTTCAGCTGCTCGCTGTAGCGCCACCCGCTGCCGACCCGCTCGAGGGCTCCGACGATCCGCACCCGCCTTTGGGCGACATCGAGGTTTATCCGCTTCAGCCCGGCGAGTTCGCTCCAGCGGGGGCCGAGATAGGCGCCCGTATAGATGAGGGACTCATAGCGGGCGTCGATGGCTTGCGCGAGACGTTCGACCTCGTCGGGGGCGAGAAAGCGGGGCTCGGGCCTGGGCATGGCCGGGAGCAGGATCGAGTAGCAGGGGGAGTGGCGGATGAGACCCTGACGCTCCGCCTCGCGCATGAAGGAGGCAAAGACCCGGTACGAGTCCCGGACCGTCCGCGGTCCCAGGGTTTGGGACATCGCGTCGACCCACGCCTGCACGGACAGGCGGCTGATCTTGGACAGCGGGTACTCCCTGAACGCCGGCAGTATCTGGACGCCGAGGTAGTTTTGGATGCGGGCGGCGGTCGCCGGGCGGACGTTGCTTCTCGGCTTGATCATGTCTGCTGCGAAGTCACCGAACCTCCTGCGGCCCGCCCTCGGGTCGACCCACATCCCGCGGGCGAGCTCTTCTTCCACCACGGACTGGAATCGCCGCGCGTTTCTCCTCAGTGTGAATGTCTTCGAGCGCTCCTTGCCCTCGGGGTCGCGGTAACGAACCCGATAACGGCCCTCTCCTCGCTTCTCGATGTGTGCCATGTTCAGCCTCCTTCGGCTCGAACGACGGATGACGCTGGATCCTCTCTAGCCGAGCAGCGGGAGAGGAACAGCTGGCCGATCAAGCGGTCGAGCCTCGTAGGTTCTTCGCTCGTAGCGGCGAAGGTCCGCCACCCTCCCTGAGAGGATCCGTCGGGCAACCGGACCCGGGGCACCTCGACGAGGTCGATCGGGCCAAGGGTCGTGTGCAGGTCGCGGGTGTAAGTGCCGTTGCGATAGGCCTTCGGCCCCCGGTATGACTCGAGGACGCGGTGCGGTCGCGTGCGAGCCTTGGGCCCGGGTTTTGAAGGGATCGGCACCCGGCGGATCGAGGTCGTCATCGGTATCGAGGTAGACGCTGCGGGGTCATTGTCAGCGCCGGCACGGTGGCCACACCATCTCCCTGCCGAGGCCGCTGTTCGTGACCCGAGATGGCGCCTGGGGCAAACCGATGCGATCGGTCGCGCTCGCACATCTGTATGCGCTCGTTGGCCCCGCGCTTGCCCATGGACGAAATTGGGATTTGGGCGCCCGGATACCAGGATTGTTGAGAGAATATGGAAGCGATCGCAGTGCCCGCCGCCGCAGAGGCCCAGGTTCCTGGCGTAGCTAACCAGGAATGCCGCCAGCCGGCAGAGGTTTGCTGCCTGTCGTAGGCAGACATCAGGATGGGGCTATGGCCGGACCTCATAAATAATGAGCGGTGGAGGGAAGGCCGTC
>WHSQ01000128.1 GCA_009380005.1 Actinomycetota bacterium
CGCAGCATCCCCCACACGGTCGTGCGGTCCCAGCTGTGCTTGCCGGTGGCGGTGGCAACGCCTCGGTCCTCGAGCCAGCGGCACAGCCCCGCGATCGACGTGTCTTCCTGGGTGTAGCGGCGGAACACCTCGCGCACGAGGGCGGCCTCGTGTTCGACGGTGTCGTAGCGGGCGTCGGTGTCGTCGCTCTTGCGGACGTAGCGGTAGCCGTAGGGCGCGCCGCCGAGCACGTTGACGCTGCCCGCGCGGGCGCGGTGCAGCTTGCCGCGGCGGGTGCGTTCGACGATCTGAGCGCGTTCGTACTCGGCGATCATGCCTTGGAACTGCACCAACAGCCGGTCCTCGGGCGTGTCACCGGCCGGCGCCTTGACGAATCGCACCTCGGTGCCGGCGCGGGCGAACTCCTCGATCAGCAGCGCCTGGTAGGCGTAGCGGCGCGCCAGGCGGTCCGGCGCATACACAGCACGACCTCGACGGGGACTTGGGCGACCAGGTCGCGCAGCCGGTCCAGGCCGGGCGGATCAGCGTCGCGCCGGAGTGGCCCTCGTCCTCGAAGGTCCACTCGTGGCAGACGTCAAGCCCCTGCTGCTCGGCGAAGGTCCGCACCGCCTCGGTCTGCGAACCGATCGTCTCTTCCTGCTTCTGGCGAGTCGAGGACACCCGCGCGTAGATCGCCGCCATGACCATCGTCTGCTCCCATCGTTGTTGCCGTACGGCGCCGTTCCGGCACCAGAATGCGGTACGCCTGTGACAGGTTGGCCTCGGCGAGCCGGTCGAACACGAACTCAACCTCGACGTCGAACCGACGCTCAGCCACCGGCTCGTCCCGCCCGCAGCCGCTCCAGCAACTCGGCGACCGCCTGGGCCACCAGCGACGACAGCGTCCGCCCCGAAGCGTGCGCGTGCCCGCGCAGCCGGTCCACCAGCGAGGCCGGCAGCCTCACCGTGAACACCACCGTCGGCTCGGGCACCGCCACCTCACCGACCTCGCGTGCCTGCTCGACGTACCGGCGGGCCTGCCGCTGCGACAACCCGAAGCGGCGTGCGATCCGCCGGGCCGCCTCGGCGACCTCGACGCCGGCGTCGAGCAGCTCGGCGGCGGCGTTGATGCGCCGCGCCCGCTCGTCCGCCCGCGCCCTGCGGCCCTCGCTCATGACACAGAGATACTACGTCATGTGTCACACAGATCCTGGAAGCTACGCACGGGGCCGCGAGATCGTCACCTCGAAGTCGAAGTTGCCACCTGCGTGGGAGGACTCAAGATCCCACCCTGCGGGGTACCGGTGGTGGTTTCTCGCCGCAGCCGGTCCTCATCGAGGATGCCTGCCTTGAGGAACGCCTTCACCAGGGCCAGGACGCGGTTGTCTCCGATCCGAACCCGCACCAGGCCCATCAGGGCTGGGTGCGAGATCTCCTCGAAGCACGCCTTGATGTCTCCCTCGACGATCCACTCGTACTTGCGTGGACTCGACGCCAGGTAGTGCACCTCGGCGACCGCATCATGTGCCCGACGCTTCGGGCGGAACCCGTAGGAGCACGGGAGGAAGTCCGCCTCGAAGATTGGCTCCATCACCAGCTTCAGGGAAGCCTGGACCACCCGGTCGGCCACGGTCGGGATCCCCAACCGGCGCAACTTGCCGCCGGTCTTCGGGATCGTCCGTTCGCGGACCGGCAACGGGCGGAAACTGCGGTCCCGAAGTTGCGACCTCAGTTCGTCGAGGAACTCCTCAACGCCTTGCTCCGCCGCGACGGAGCGGGCGGTTCGCCCGTCCACCCCGGCGGTGCGGGCACCCTTGTTGCCCCGCACCCGATCCCAGCCCACCAACAGGAAGGCAGGATCGGCCACGAGGTTGAACACGTCGTCGAACCGGCGATGAGGATCATCACGAGCCCAACGGTGCAGTTTGGTCTGGATCTTCAGTACCCGTTGCTCCGCCCCATGCAGGGCGTGCTCCAGTTCGTCGGTATTCACCGGCGAAGACCTCCTGACATTCCAGCATCCGACACTGCCGACTTGCTGGCCCCCTTCGCCCTGCGACCGGCTCTCCCGATCTCTGCAGCGGGTCGTTACGCCCGCGACTACTACGAGGCCTCCGCCCCACCCCACGGCCAACAATCGGCAACGGGCCTGCCCACCGCCAGGCTGGCTGCCAAGCGGGAAGGGCGACCGGGGGCGGTTCCCACGTTCACCATGCGATCGATCAGTCAGGGAGGCGCCCAGCTCTACCCCGGCAGCATCGCCACGACTACGCCGCAGACCTTCACCGTGGCCTCCCCACCGCCGGAACTAGACGGCTACGGAGTCCAGACACCCGACCTCACGGTCGACGATCTGGTGCACTGCCGACCGGCCCATATCCGCCAGGTTGGAGCCGGCTTCGCGCTTACGGGGCGTCAAGCACTGGTTCGCTCTCGCTGCACCTTCTGACCTTGCTCGGCAGGCCCGCACCGTCTGGCAGTGCCAGCACGACCCACCTTCGTCGGGGCCGCTTGCCACCTTCCCCGGCGTTCCCCGGATCAGGCTGCCCCCAGCTTCGATCAGGCCGCTGCGACGGCCCAACGGAAGTGGTCTCTCACCACCTCTCCAATCACACGGCGCCTCGTGGCGCACAGCTCCCTCGCGAAGAAAGCCGATGCCGCCTTGAGGATCTCGTTGGCGCGGCGCAGCTCGCGAACCTCGCGTTCCAGCTCGACGAGGCGCTGGCGGTCATCAGTCCTCAGACCCGCGCGCTGTCCGTCATCGACTTGCGCCTGGCGGACCCAGTTGCGCAACGTCTCCTTGTTCAGCCCCAACTGGCGGGCGACATCGTTGACGCCCCCCGACGTCTGGTGACGGTCCTTGCGCCACTCGAACACGAGTCGCACCGCCCGCTCGCGGATCTCATCCGGGTACTTCCTCTGTGCTGGCATGGGCTCCATCCTTCCAAGGATCAGAGCCTCCAACAGAGCCGGGGCGGTTCAGACTGCAACTGGACAACCAGCAGGGCCTGGCCGGCTCGGGACGCCGCCCGGGGGCGGTGGTGCGGCTGTGTCTGGCCCACGGCGTCACTCCGGTGTTCATTCCCTTCGCCGAGCCGTGGCGCAACGGCATCGTGGAGCACTACAACGACACCTTCGACAAGTCCTTCTTCCGCACCGAGCGGTTCACCGACCCCGACCGCCTCGCCGCCCGCTACGCCGAGTTCACCACGTTCCACAACGCCCGCCACCGCTACTCCGCCCTCGGCGGGCTGACCCCCGACCAGGCCCAGGCCCGCGCCGGGTTCACCCCCACCCCACCCGACCCCGACGTCACCCTCCCCCACGGCTTCGACGGGCTCACCGGCACCGTCGAGTACGTGCGCCTGATCCGCTCCGACGCCAAGCTGCGCGTCCTCGACCACCACTTCGACCTGCCCGACGAGGTCGTCTACAGCTACGTCGTCGCGGTCCTCGACATCGCCGCCGAGGCGCTGACCGTCCACTACCACGGCGTAGCGGTCACCACCTTCCCGTTCCCCTTGAGGTAACGATGCCCTGTCATCAACCGCAACCTCGGAAGAAACGATGCCCTGACACCACCACCAACCCCCACACAGGCAACGATGTGCTGTCATTCACCACCTAGGCAACCAAGGTTCCCTACGCCGATTCCGGGACTTCGCCCGGAACCGGTGGCCCCTTCGGGGCAGTTCAGCTGAGGTGGCGTGGTCGCTTAGATTTCGCCGATGCCTGATGACCTCACCGCCCGGTACGGGTATCTGCTCACTGGCACGTACGACTGCGTGGACCGGATCGTCCTGAACGCCTACTTCTGACGCCGACGGCGACTGGCGCGAAGCGCCCGTCATCAAGGCTCGCCTCGCGGGCGGCTACTGCCTTCGTGCGGCCGCCCAAGGCCCCTGCCCGTACGCCAACATCTGCGAGCACTGCCCCAGCTTCCGCAGCGACGTCACCCACCTTCCCGTGCTCGCCGCCCAACGCGTCGACGCCGAAGCGCTGGCAGCCGACGCCCAGGCGCGTGGCTGGGTCGCCGAAGCCGAGCGGCACCAGCGTCTCATCGCCCGGCTCGACGCCCTCATCGGCCAGGCGCAAGCCGGGTGAGCGACCAGCCGCCGCTGGCCAAAGTCGAACGCGCCTGCAGCGACCTCGCCGCCGCCCGGCAGCCGATCACCTTCACCGCGGTCGCCCAGCGCGCACAACTGGGCAGGACCACGCTCTACCGAAACCCCGACCTGCGCGCCGTCGTCGAGGAACACCGCACCCGAGCAGCGGACGCCCGCAGCCTGTCAGGCCTGGCCACCGAGATCGCACATCTACGCACCGCCATGCACGCCGTCGCCGAACGCGTCAAAGGCCACGAAGAACGACTA
>WHSQ01000129.1 GCA_009380005.1 Actinomycetota bacterium
GCCTCGGTCCTCGAGGTGGCCTAAACCAACCCTCCGGCAGATCCAGTGCGGTTCACGGCGACCTCACCGGGCCGCAGTCCCAACGTCGCCAGGCACCACACGATGGCGCGGTCTCGCGGCCCGCACGGCGTCGACGCGTCCAGCGATGCCAACACCTGCGCCAGCTGCTGATCGCTCAACCGGCGAGGCAGCGTCGATAGCCGCCAGTGCGCGACCTTGGGGATCGCGGCCTCAAGCCGTTCATCGCACACGCCTTGCCCACGCAGGTAGCGCAGGAACGATCGCAGCGCTGTGCGCACCGTCCGCATCGACGCCGGCGACCACCCAGCCGTCATCGAGCCGACGAACCGGACTACGTCGGCCGGTGTCAGCCGCGACGGGTCGACAGGGTCGTCGCCGAGGACGCCACGAACGAACAGACGCACGTGCCGCTCATAGCCGCGCAACGTTCGGTCACGCAGCCCACGGGTGCGCCGCTGATGCTGCTTGTACGCCTCGACCAGATCATCGAGGTTCGACGAGAGGCAGACGCTCACAGGATGCTCCCTTCCGGAGATAGCCAGAAAGGAGCATCCGAACTATGCGCAGTACCGCCAGGCGCTCAACCGCCCCGACCCCTCACCGGGACCCACTCCACAGCGTCCCGCCCGCCGAACTCGGCATAGTCACCGCCTCCGCATAGCCCCGGTTTCGCGGACACCTCGAGTTGGGACGATGGGTCCCGACAGGAGGTCCGCAAGCATGGGTTACCAAGCAGCGTATCCGGAGGAGTTCCAACAGCGTGCTGTGAAGCTCGTGCTCGACATGGGCATGTCGATGCGCGAGGTCGCGGAGGATCTTGGTTCTCGAACGAGACGGTCCGCAATTGGGTCAAGCAGGCCCCGGTGGACGCCGGCGAGCGCGAGGGGCTGACGACCGAGGAACGACAGCGGCTGCGCGAGCTGGAGCGGGAGAACCGCAAGCTGCGCCAGGAGCGTGAGATCCTAAAAGCAGCGGCCGCCTTCTTCGCCCAGGAGACCAACGGCACCCGGTAGAGGTGTATCAGTTTATCGAGGCAAACAAGACGGCGTTTTCCGTGACGATGATGTGCAACGTGCTGGAGGTGTCGCGGTCGGGGTTCTATGACTGGCGTGACCGCCAGCCCTCACCCCCCAGCGCGACGACGAGCGGCTGCTCGGGCTGATCCGCCGGATCCACGCCGGGTCGCGGCAGACCTACGGCAGCCCGCGCGTGCACGCCGGGCTGGTCGACGACCACGACGGGCACATCGGGGTCAAGCGCGTGGCCAGGCTGATGGCCTGCGCCGGCATCCAAGGGATCTCCGGCCGCAAGCGCGGCCCGCGCACCACCACACCCGCCGAGGGGCGGCCCAAGCCGCCGGACCTGGTCCGACGCGACTTCTCCGCCGCCGACCCCGACCGGTTGCGGCTGGCCGACATCGAGCGCCACGAGGCGCTCTTGGTCCTGGTTTGCGTGCGGTGGTGAAGGACACCGCCTCCGGGCTCTCGCAGGAGTCTGAGTCAAGGCGTTTCTGAAGGCGGGCATCCTACGGAGGATGGCGTCAGCAGGGACACGATCACCGGCACCCCGCAAGGAGGGACCATGACTCCTCCAACGCAGGTGGCAACTTCGAGTTCGGGGTCACGCTGGACCTCGTGCGCGGGTTGCGGTAGTTGCATTGGATCGTGTGACACATGGCGTAGTATTACTACGTCATGGTGGAGCGTCGGAGGGCGAGTGCAGGCCAGCAGGCGCGGCGCATCAACGCCGCTGCGGAGCTGCTGGCCGAGGACGTGGAGACGGCCGTGGCAGCCCGCCGGTTGGCACGGCGGTTCCGGGTCTCCCAGCGGCAGGCTCGGCGCTACGTCGACGCTGCCCGTGAGCGGGGCGAGGTGGCGGTGCCGGAGACACGACGGTGGTGTTCACCGTGCGGCTGCCGGGGGGCCTGGTGCGCAGGCTGCGCCGTCACGCACGCACCTCGCGGCGGACGCTGTCGTCGCTGGTGGCCGAGGCGGTCGAGCAGTGGCTCGAGCGGGCGCAGCGGAGCCGGGGCGATGAGTGAGCGGCGTCTGGAGTGGAGGCGCGCTGCGAGTTCGTGTTCGACCGGCTCGCCGAGGCCGGGTTGTCGCAGGCGTATCGCATCTTGGTACCTGAGCGGCGTCGGGCCACCACCGGCACGTCCGACACACTGAAGGGAGCAGGTCATCACGATGACGGCGATCTACGCGCGGGTGTCCTCGACCCGTCAGCGCGAGGAGCAGACGATCGCGTCGCAGACCGCGGCGGTGCGGGCGTTCGCCGAGCAGCAGGGGCAGCCCTGTCTGTCGACGGCCGTGCAACACCATCGTGTCGACTCGCTCCAGCACCTCCAGCACGAACCATGCCAGATGATCCTCCGGAAGCCACTCGCGCATGTCAGGGGGGCATCAAAAACACCTGATCGCGGTCTACGGGCAGATACGTGTGCGCCATGCCGTGATCGTGACCCACAACCCCCACCGAGTGCCGCATTTCGCAAGCCTGATGTGCCCCAGTCAATTCCCCTTTTCACGCGTGCCCCCAGCTATCCGAGGATCAGCCCGGCGTACGGGCCGGCGACATTCTGGCACAGCTCCACGACGTCACGTCGTGCAGCGGCGGGTCAGCCATCGAGTCCACCTCGAGTGACGAGTTGACGGGCGATGACGTTGCGCTGGATCTCGTTGGTGCCCTCGCCGATGATCATCAGCGGCGCGTCGCGGAAGTACCGCTCGACGTCGAACTCGGTGGAGTAGCCGTAGCCACCATGGATCCGCATGGCGTCCAGCGCGATCTGCATTGCGGCCTCGGAGGCGAACACCTTCGCCATGCCGCCTTCGAGATCGGCCCGCTTGCCGGCGTCGTACTCATCGGCCGCGTTGCGGATCAGCAGTTGCGACGCTTTGAGCTTCGTCGCCATGTCGGCCAGGTAGTTGCCGATGGACTGGTGCTTCCAGATCGGCTTGCCGAACGCCTCACGCTCCTGCGCGTATTGCAGGGCGTCCTCGAAGGCAGCCCTGGCCACGCCGGCTGCACGCGCCGCCACCTGAATACGTCCGACCTCCAGGCCCTTCATCATCTGGGAGAACCCGGCGCCTTCGACGGCTCCGAGCAGGGACGTCACGGGCGTCCGGTAGTCGTCGAACGCCAGCTCGCAGCTCTCCACGCCCTTGTAGCCGAGCTTGGGCAGGTTGCGCGACACGACGAACCCGGGTCCTTTCTCCGCAAGGAGGATGCTGATACCACGGTGCGGCGGATCGGCGTCGGGATCGGTCTTGCACAGCAGCGCGACAAGCCCTGCCCGCTGGGCGTTGGTGATCCACATCTTGCCGCCGTTGACGACGTACTCGTCGCCGTCTCGGCGGGCCACGGTGCGCATGGCCTACAGGTCGGATCCGCCGCCGGGTTCAGTCAGGGCCATCGTGGCGCGAATCTCACCGGTTGCCATCCC
The DNA here is from genome assembly GCA_009380005.1 of Actinomycetota bacterium. Classification (GTDB taxonomy): domain Bacteria; phylum Actinomycetota; class CADDZG01; order CADDZG01; family WHSQ01; genus WHSQ01. The sequence continues at coordinate 3,470 of WHSQ01000129.1, forward strand.
CGGCAGGTAGCGGTCTTTTTGCCCGTCCGTCCCGTGCTCGACGATGAGCTTCGCGACCACGGAGTGGCCCCCGAAGGCGCCCGCGAGGCTCATCCATCCGCGAGCCAGCTCCTCCGTGACGCGCGCATAGCAGGCGGTCGACACGCTGAGGTCGCCGTACGGATCGGGGATGGTCAGGCCGAAGATACCCATCTGCTTCATCTGTTCTATGAGCGTCTCCGGATATTCGTTGCGGTGCTCCAGGTCGGGCGCGACGGGGCGCACCTGCTCGTCGACGAACTTGGCGACCAGCTCGACGATCGCCTGCTCTTCAGCGTTGAGATCCTTCACGTGCCGACCTCTCTTGCTTGGAGATCACGGATTGTCAGTACCCGATTGCCAAGCTCTGGCCACCGTCGACTGGCAGGGGCCGCCCCGGTGATGAAGCGGGCCTCGTCCGAGCACAGTAACAAGGTAGCCTCGGCGACGTCCCATGCGGTGCCCATCTTCTGGCCCAGCGGCACCTTGGCGTCCCGTTCCGCGATGAGGTCGTCGCGGGTTTTTCCGTCCCGGCCGACGCGGTTCTCGATCGCCATGGGCGTGTTCATCAGGCCGGGCAGGATGACGTTCGCCCTTATCCCGTGCCGGGCGTTTCTGATTGCGACGTGCTGCGTCAGCGCGATCACCGCTGCCTTGCTCGTGCGGTACGCCACTTAGGGATAGTCGATAACCGCCGCGATCGAGGAGACGTTGCAGATCACGCCGCCGCCGCGGTCGCGCATGATCGGGATCCCGTGCTTGCACGTCAGGACCATGCTCTCGAGGTTGATCTCCATCAGAGTTATACGTAGAAGTTGTGGATGGGCCATCCGGAAAAGAGGGCGGCGTACCCT